>DATCCP010000245.1:0-2239 GCA_036511215.1 Candidatus Krumholzibacteriaceae bacterium | reverse complement strand
CAATCTGCCCGCCTCGCACAAGATGATGGAGCCGCGGTACCGGGGCATCGAGGCGGGGGACATCCCGAAGGTGGCGCTCGGCGGCGGGGCGAAGGCGGGCCCCGGGGCCAGCGCTGCGGCTGCAAAGGGCGCCCCCGGCGGCGGCACGGTGAGGGTCATATGCGGCGAGGTCGAGGGGGTGCGCGGGCCCGTGCGCGACGTCGTGACCGATCCGGAGTATCTCGACGTCACGCTCCCGCCGCGGGCGAGCTTCGTGCGCCGCGTGCGGCGGGGTCACACGACATTCGCCTACGTGATCGAGGGGGCGGGGAGCTTCCAGCCGGACGGGGATCCCTTCGACTACGAGGTCGAGGGACACAACTACTTCGACATGAAGCGCGAGAGCGCGATCGGGCCCGAGAGCCTCGTGATTTTCGACGACGGGGACGAGCTCGCCGTGTCGGCGGGCGCCGGGGGCGTGCGATTCCTCCTCGTCTCGGGGAAACCGATCGGGGAGCCGGTCGCCTGGTGGGGCCCCATCGTGATGAACACGCAGGAGGAGCTGAGAGTCGCCTTCGACGAGTACGAGCGCGGAACGTTCCTCAAGCACGGGAAGAAATAGCGGGCTTTGGTGCCGGCTCATTTTGCGGCGCGGCCGCCGCTATTGAATGCTTTTCAGCGTCTGCAATACTTCAGAGGCGATCTGCTTCTGAAACGCCGCCTTCTTGAGCTTGTCCGGATTGGTCGCGAGGAATGCGCCGGTCCGCTTGATGATATCCTGCTCCTTCTTCACGAGGAGCGGGAGCCAACCGCCCCCCGCGCCGTCGTCGAGCTTCGTGAGGTCGAGGTACTCGGCGCGCTCGTCGTCCTTCCAGGGCCGCATCAGGGTCTTGAGCCTCATGCACTCCTGGTTGATCGGCGCGGCCCCCTCGCCGAAAAGCTCTGGCGGCACCTCGCCGGTCTCGACCCAGAGGGGCACGGCGATCCCGCTGACCGGCTCGCCGAGAATCACCCACATCGTCGCGTCCTTCGGATCCTTCCCCGGCACGACGTCCTGGAGGACGACGGCGGCCGACGTCGAGCCGCGGTCGATCGTCTGCTGAGTGTAGATGAAGTAGGGCTTGCCCGCGGGCAGTTTCTCCTTCTTCGCGGGTCCCGGGCACGAGAGTATCGGGTTGCGGGTATCTCGGGCGAATGTTTCGAGGACGTCCTCGACGGAGTATTTCGCGTCCGTCTTCGCGCGGAAGAGCTCGGTGAGCCGATCGAAGCGCACGAGGCCGCGCCCCTTACCCGCTTCGCCGCTCCGCGCGAAGTTCGTGATGAGGAGATATTTCTCGGGCTGCTCCGCGACGTTCAGCCTCTTGTAGCCATTGTTGTGAACCTCAAAAGCGGCGGCGCCACCGGCCGCGTCGATCACCCCGAAGTTGGCCTGGCTGCCGAGCGCCCTGCCCGTGTTTCGCTTGATGTAGCTCTCGAAGTCGTCGACCGTCCGGCAGAGGCGCAGCGCGTCCGCCATGATGACGCCCTCGAGATCCTCGGCCTCGCCCGGTTTCTTCGGCAGGTTGTAGGCAACCGTGTTCATGATGGCGAAGCCGGCGGCGTTCAGCCCGACCCAGACGCGCCGCCCCGACGGATCGTCGGCGTCGACGATGCCGAGGTACGAGTAGGGCGCGTCGCTCACGAAGACAACCATGTTCGACAGGTGGTCCGTGTCGCGGTTCTTCCAGAGGAGGGGACACCCGTCCGCGCTTGCGGCGCTCGTGATGATCGCGGTGCTGCATTCCTCCGCGCGCGCATCGGTGATGGCGGCTGCGATGGAGAGAATCAGGAGAAAGGCAACTGCCGGCCAGCAGGCCCAATTATTCTTACTGCCTGAGAATTGCACCTTGGTATACCTCCGTTCATAAGCGGTTTGGACATTATATGGGCAGGGAGGCCGAGAATCAAGAACCACCATGACACTCTAAGGATATAGGGCACAGACTTGAGGTCACATTTTGCAACCTCAAACGGGTTAGAGGTGGTCACAAGTTGCAACTACCTCGGACCGGCTTGACTTCACCAGCATCTGTGCCGTAGAATGCGTCAGGAGAACAGTGCGCCAAGCTGATGCCCTTCGGCGCGGCACAAAGGCATTTGCGGGGAGGTGGCGGCGGATGGGAAGCAAATCCAGCAAGCGGGCAGATCCTCATCTATCAACTGTTCCGGCCGAGCGAATCGAGCAGACCATCTTGCTCATTCGGGGGGAGAAGGCCATCCT
>DATCCP010000244.1:0-2266 GCA_036511215.1 Candidatus Krumholzibacteriaceae bacterium | reverse complement strand
GCGGTCACCGGGTCGGGCTCCGTCGCCTTTCTCGCCTCGCGGAGCGTGGCCACGTGGTCGATATTGACGCCAAGCCTGATAGTGCTCAAAGCTCTCCTCCTTCTGCCATCGCGACGTTGTGTCGCGCGATCATCTGTGAAATCGTGAGAAAATCTATCCCCTGCTTTCTCGCCTCGTCGATCATCCACCTGAGGTCCTCGAGCGACTGGCTCTTCACGTGCATGATCCCGATCGCCGAGCCTCTGTTCGCCGCGATCGAGAGAAGCTTCTGCATGTTCTCGCGCGTCTCTCCCTCGGTCCGGTCGAGGAACAGGTCGTTCCCCGCCTCGGTCGCGCCGACTTCCTTCGCGACCTCCCGGACGACGGAGCGCGGCGTCGTCATGCTGTCGAAGAAAAAGATCCCGCGCGCCTTGCAGATGCGTAGCAGCGTCTGCATGACCTTGCGGTCGGCGGTCGCCTTCGAGCCCATGTGGTTGTTCATCCCGATCACGCCGGGGGTCGTCTCGAGTGCCTTCGCGACGGCCTTTTCGATGTCCTTCGGCTTCATCGACACGCGGATGAGCGGGATGTCGCCGCTGTCCCACCCTTCCTTCTCGGCCTCCATCGGAAGGTGGCAGAGAACGTCCTTTCCCGCCTCGACGGCCTCCTGGCACACCTTCTCGGAGTATTTGAGCCCCGGAATCACGGAGATCGTGAGCGGCACCTCCAGACCGAGGAATTCCCTCACGAGCGCGTTGTTGAAGAATCCGAAGTCGTCGACGCATATGGCGACGACCGGCGTGGGGCGCTGTTCGTTCCTGGCGAAGTGCTCGCGCTCGGAGCCCTTGCGGATAATGCACCGGTGCGTGACGAGGCGCCGCGTGCCTATCTCCATCGTGATGATCGTGCCGTCCTTCCCCTCGAGGCAGGAGCGCACCCGGCCTCCGATCTCGCGGACGGCTTTCGATATGGCGACGTTGATCTGGACGAGAGAGGCGTCGCTCGGCGTCTCGGCGCGGATGATCGTGACCGGGTGGACGGAGCCGGGCTCCTCGGCGCTCGCGATCTTCATACGGTCGTTCGTCACGGCGTAGTGCTTGAGCGTCGTGACGATCCGCTTCTCCACGGCGCCCTGGACGGACCCGAACCGGCTCTCGGCGCCGACGTCCAGGAGAAAGACTCTTCCCCCGTCGGTTTTGAAATAGCGGTACGCCCCGAGGGCGGCGATGAAGACGATGCAGAGAACGCCCGCGACGATCAGGAGACGCCTGGAGCTGTCGGATTTGCTTTTCGCCATAGTGAAACAGCCTCCGCCGGTGCGCGCCCGGGCGGTACCGATGACACGAGCATAGATACTATAGGCGTGGCGGCGCGTCAAAGTCAAGGAGCGGCGAGGCCGGCGCGCGGCAACGAGGCAAAAGAAAAGCCCCCTGCGACAGGGGGCTTTCAAGCTGCGTCATTGCGCTTCGATGCGCGCTACAGTTACTTCTTTCTATCGTCGGCACGCCGCAGATAGTAGTGCTTTGTCCCGTCTTTGGTAATGGGGACGACCGTCAGGTTCACGAGGTCATTTCCTATCAGCGTCGTGGTCCCACCGGTCAGCTCTACCGTGATGTAGTATTCTCGCGTGCTCTGCCAGCAGTCCTCGCAGGGGTTCCCCTCGAGCTCGGTGATCTGCTGCCAGGGCGCGGCCGTAATGCTCAAATCGAGCCTGTCGACCTGCTTGTCGGGATTCGGATTGTGATGGTCGGCGGCAAGAAACAGGTTGTGAGTCATTGCGATGTCTTCGTCTCTCGTGTTGAATTCCTTGGCCCCGTTCGCAACGTCCGCATCCTGGTTGTACCAGAGATAGTCCGGGTGCAAGAGCTCCGTAAATCGATCGATATTATGGTCCTTATAGCTTTGGACGAGGTTCGTCACCACGTCTTCCTTGTTCGTCAGATCCTTGTAGTTGGAAGGCGGGTGCGGCTTGGGCGCCTCGTCCGTCGGGCTCAGGATGCATCCCACAAAGCCGATAGCCGTAAGAACCACAAACAGCACAAACGCATGTTTCATTTTAAGTCCACGCATACGCTTTCCTCCTGCCGGAATCATAACACATCCGCCGTAAATGTTCAAGACTGTATTTTCGTCCGGCATATCTCATTTTTGGCCACCATATTCCATCTTGTTAATTCGTAGGCCGAAACTGGCCTCTCAGCCATCCGGCGGTGGAGTTCGTCCCGCTGGCCTCGAGGTCGGTCCATCCGGATATTACCCACCCCTGGCTGCCTTGTATGAGCGTGAA
>DATCCP010000243.1:0-7226 GCA_036511215.1 Candidatus Krumholzibacteriaceae bacterium | reverse complement strand
GGCTCCGCGAAGGGAGGGCTCGCGGTCTGCATGATGCACGGCACCGTCGCCTGACACGCTTTGTAGAGCGTGTTCCTCGTCGCGACCGCGAGGTAGCCCGATTGTTCCGTGCAGACCGTCCCGGCGGACGAGTATTCGTCGAGAGCCCAGAAGGTGTGGCTCATCTCGTGAATGAACACGCGGCCGAAGCCGAGGCCGTAGCCGTACCGGCACGCCGGGTACGGCACGAGAAGGTACGGACCGCCGAGGTACGAGTAGGCGACGTACCCCGCGCCTCCCCAGCATCCGGGATCGGGGCTCGGAGCGTTAGGATTGTAGTGGTTGCTCATGTCGGCGACGAACACCGTGAACACCCAGTCCGTCTTGAGGCTGTCGCGCACGTGCGTGTTGAGCTCGTGCGCGCCGACGTAGGCTCCGTCGTGGTAGCCGAGGTAATCGAGCGCCTCTCCCATCCAGATGGGATCGGTACCCATGCTGCTCTCGATCGGCTCCATCGTAACGGGGACCCGTTTGAAGTTCTTGAAGTTGTACGTGAAGCTCAAATCGACCCAGAGCGCCTGCTGCATGTATTGCGAGACGCCGAGGCTGAGGGCACTCATCGCGTCGGCGATCTCCTGGTCCGTCCAGTCCTCGTCGTGCCCTTTGCTCTCGGGAAAAATGACATTGACGGCCACGCTCCCGATCATGAACTCCGAGTTCTGCTGAATGCCGCGATCCGTGAGCTCCATCGGCGAACCGAGGCGCGGCCCCGACGGAGTCGTCGCGCGGATGATGTCGCCCGGCACTCTGAGCACCGGGTCGTTGAACGGCTCCTCATTCACGGGGGGCGCGCTCATGAGGATCTCTTTCTGATTGAAGAGATCGCCGAGGACCTTCTCGACGACCCCGTCGAGCCCCTTCCCCGCGAGATCGTCCCGCGAGAAAACGAGCTGCACGGCGAGCCCCGCGAAGTGCGATTGCTCCGGCCGCGTCGGGAAGTAGCCGAAGATCGCGTCGGGCGGATACATCTGGAGACCGCGCGCTCCGGTCCCTTCGGCTATCGCCCGCGCGCGCTCGAAGGTGGCTGATGTATGATCGGAGATGATGATCGCGGCCGCGTTGAGATCGTCATACGATCGATAGGTCGCTCCGAGGCACGTGCCTGCGATGAGCGTGATGAAGAGGATGATAAAACCGGCGCCCCATGATCGATCCATTGGTCCCCCCTTGCAGCGGTGCTGATATACTGATAAAAATACTCCGTTGCGGCACCGCAAGCAACCGAAAACCCCGCCCGTCGCGGCGGCGCGGCGTTCCGCACATCGGCACGGGCGCCGGGCGCCGCGAATATCCTACAGGCGGTTCACGAATGACCGCGCGGCCGCCGGTACGAGAGGAGGACTGATTCCGTCACCGTCACGCGCGGCGGCTGTCCTCCCGCGCGCGCGACGCTCGAGCGAGTGAGATCGGTTTTCTCGATCCTGCTCTTCACGAGACCCCACAGCGGCACTTCGCGCGAGAGCCACAGCCGGCTCGTCATTTCCTCGGTTCGCTCCGCCTGCACGCCCCCGAGGCTCACCTGCCGCGTCTCCTTCCGCGAGAGCTCCGCGCCGTCGCAGAGGAACGAGCCGGCGGGTGTCGCGATCCGCGCCGGTTCGAGCACGCGGCGCTCCGAATGATCGTTCGCGCGTACAAAGAGCCCTTCGATATCGAGGTCGTCGAGCTCCTTCTGCGTGGGCGAGCGAAAGGCCCCCGCGCCCTCTCTGATCCGAATCTCCTCGAGACACGACCGGAACGCCTCGCTCGTCGTCGCCGACGTGACGCGCTCGGCGAGACGGAGCCGGATCGTCGTGCTTCCTTCCTTTGACCGCGGATACGGGGAGGAGAAAATCTCGAGCCGGAAGGCTCCTCCCGCGCGATCGAGGACGCGGAGCTCGACGTACGAAGAATCGGTCACACCGAACGACTGCGACGTGACGAGATAGGAGACGCGCGAGCCCGGAACGAGCGAGACGGATTCGAGCGACATCCCGGGAACGAGAAAATCGATCGCGCGCGCTCCCGTGGAGACGACCATGCAAACGCCCAGCGCGATGCAGATCGCGAGGGCTCTCCCCCTCATTCGATGATCCATGCTCATAGACTATCCCGAAGCACGCGGTGACTCACGCGTTTCCAGTAGGTGTCAAAATCGAAATCGGGGCTCCATTTCGAAGTGTGGCAGAGGCGGCACGACCGGCGCGCCGACGTCACGTAGGAGCCGTCCCGCTCGTGCATCGTTCCGGGGCCGTGGCACGCCTCGCACTGAACGCCCTGGAGATTCGGCGCCCCCTCCTTCTCCGCCGCCGGATCGTAGCCCGCGGGCCTCCCATAGCCCGTCGCGTGGCACGCGAGGCATTCGGGGTTCGCCTCCGCGCCGTGCTCGCGCAGCGTTTCGAGGGCCCGGAAATGCCGGCTCGCGACGAAGCGCGGCATGAGGTCCGCGTGGCACCTCCCGCATATATCCATACCGAGATAGCGTTCGACGAGCCTGCCCGTCGTTTCGTCTCTCGAAAGCGACTTCGAGAGCTGGACTTCTTTCTGCTTCAGGGCCTCCTCGTTCCGGTACCCGGCGAGCAGCTCCGCCGTCGCGGGGTCGTCCGGGATGCTCCGGTCGAGATGGATGAGCCTGCTCTCGACGACGGGAGGCGCGGCGCCTCCTGCCCCCGTGATCGTCACGAGCCCCAGGCTTCTTCCGCGGTCTCCGGCGCAGAAGACGGGGAGCGGGAAACTCTCCCGCGCGACGAGGAGCGTGTCGGTGCAGCTCTCGCGGGTCTTCTCCCCCTCGCGCACGTGCCCACGAATGACGATGTCGACTCCGGCCAGCGCCGGCAGTATCTCGAGAAGCTTTTCGCGCTCCATGTGCGCGAGGAGTACGACCGAGTCGCACTCCCTGCGCAGCTTCGCGAGCACCGCGCGCCCCTCGAGCGCGGGGTCGCGAAGCTCGACCCCCGCGAGCTCCCGGGGCTTTTCGCCGAGAAGCGCCATGATGCCGACCTTCGCGCCGTGAACCTTCCGGATCACGTACGGTGGAAAGACGCGGGAGCCTCCCTCATAGAGATTCGCGCAGATGAGCGGGAGCCCCGCCTCCCTGTCCGCCTTGAGCGCGCGGATGCCGTAGTTCAGATCACGCTCGCCGACGGCTACCGCCTCGTAGCCCATGTCCACCATCGTCCGGGCGAGGAACCGGCTCCGGTACATCTCGACGATGCCGGTCTCGCCGCAGAAATCGCCGGCCGAAAGGACGAGGAGAGCCGGGTCGAGCGAGCGCTGAGTTCCAATCGCCGTGGCCCGCCGGGCCACGCCGCCGGTGGCGCTCTCTCCTCAACCCGCGGGGACGACCCATCCCCGCTCGTCGCCGGTGAAGACAATAGTGAGACGCGCCTCGCCGCGGCATCCGATGAGAACGAGCGCCGCCGCGAGCACCGGAAACAGACGAAGAAGCGTGAGTTTCATGGAAGAACTATACCACGAACGGAGGGCGCGGGGGAACGGGAATACGGCGCCGCGGCCGGCATCCAAGACGAATGGGCGTATCGCGGAGCACGGGCCGGCGCAGGCAAAGAAAAGGGCAAAGAGACTCTTTTTCTCTTTGCCCCCGGTCTTTACCCCTCTTACTTCGCGATACGAGTCTTGAGCGCCTTACCGGCCGAAAACGCCGGGAATTTCGTCGCAGGAATCGTGATCGCTTGGCCAGTCTGCGGATTGCGTCCCATACGCTTTTTTCTCTTGCGTGTCATGAAGGTGCCGAAACCGGTAATCTGGATCTTTCTACCGGCCGCGAGCTCACCAGCGAGGATGCCGTCCTTGAGAGATGTGCTGAATATCGCCTCGATGACTCCGCGCGAATCTTTCAGGGTAAGGCCGGTCTTTTTTGCGACCTTATCGATCAGCTCGGTCTTGTTCATGTTTCACCTCCTTTACCTGACAGTGGATTTAGCGCCACCTTACCGTCCATTTCGAATCTTGTCAATACTTTTGTCACAATTTTTCGGCGCGGATACAAGATTTTTCGGGGGTCGCGATCGGCGCCCTCCCCGCGATTTTTCAGTACCCCCCTCCGACGGAACTACCCCCGAGGTACGAGCCGAGGTCCGACTGGGCCCCCCTCGTGCCGCGCTCGTACTTGATGTCGGGATGCACCTTGATGCTGATCTGGAAATAGTACGCCCAGTCCTTGCCGGTCCGCGTATGCGTGAAGCTCGCCCGCCAACAGTGGAGGTCGCGATCGAGGCTGTAGTATTGCTGCGTGAAGCTGCGCGCGTCGATGTTGTAGTATCCCGTGATGTTGAGTCTCCAGCCCTTCGAGAGCTGGGCGCTGCCGTTGTACTTCACGTTGCTCCGCATCGTCCGGTTCGAGCCGGCTCTCGATTCGCTGTAGTCGTAGCCGACCGTGAACGACCAGCCGGCCGGGGCGGCGGGGGTCTCCGGCACGGGAGCCTCGTGCGGCTTGGCCTGCTTCCTTTTCTCGTCGCCGACCGCAGCGGCAATACGTTCCTGCTCCGGCGTGGACCACGTCGCCGGATAGGCGAGCGCCCCTCTCAAGCTGAGATTGATGTCCACGCCGAAATCGCTCGAGAGGATCTTCCCCTTGTACGGGGAGTACCGGTTGTTCATGTTGAACGTCAAGAGGCTGCCGATCTTCAGCTCCGATCTGCTCGAAATGTCGGAGAACGCCGAGCTCGCGGGCAGCTCCGGATTGTAGCTCCCCGCGACGTACCAGGCGATGACGTCGTTCGCCTTGACTTCCTTGTCCCCCTTCTTGAGTTTGAGGTCGATCGTGTTGTCGACCGACCATTGCACGGACTGCGACCTCCTCTGCGACTCCATCAGCTTCGGCGTGAACTGGTACTGGAGGCTCGGCGTTATCGTGTGCCTGATTCCCACGAGTGCGCCGATGCGCGGATACAACGTCCCGTACACCTTGGCGCTCATCCCCGTGCCCAGATTCATCGTGAACTCGTTCTTGTCGCGAGGGCGCGACGAGGGGGGATAGAGGCTGTCGTACTTCTCGTTGACCCGGTACTCGAGGACCTTGAAGTAGGACCATCCAAGCCCGGCGGTCGGGTTGATGCCGATGAACCCGAGGTGCAACTGCCTGTTGAAGCCCATGTTGTACCCGGAGGAGAGGGCCGAGTATTTGCGCGCGATGCTCTCCTCGCTCGTCCGCGTCGCCGCTATCTTCGGCGTGAAAAGAATGCTCCCGAGGGCGCGCTCCCATATGCCCCGTGTGAGCGCCGGATGCGTATCGCCGAACCAGAGCGAGCGCGTCGGGAAATTGAGCGAGAACGAGGGAAACGTCGTGGAGACGCGCGGCTCGGTGGGCACCCGCACGCCGAGCTTCTGGTCGCGGCTCCCCGAGAGGCTGAGGCTCGTTCCTCCCCAGCTCTTGCGGTAGCTCCCGCTCGAATAGATCTTCCGGTCGACGAAGCGGGTGATGTCCTGCGCCGCGTTGATCGATTGCTGAGCATTGTCGCTGCTTACGAACTTGAGGCTGCTGTTGAAGCTCGCCGACGGCGAAAAGGTCTGCGAATGGGTCGACTCGAACATCCACTCGTTCGTCCACACCTTCGTCGAAGGATCCATGGCGCGCACGTAGTCCATCCGCACGCCGCTGCCGTCCGGAATAACATAGCGCACGACGTACTTATTGACGAGATGGAGCCGGATGCTCCGATGCTCGTTGAAGTCCCCCGACAGCAGGAAATCGGTGTAGTCGTTCGTCGCCCAGTAGTAGCCGAGCCCCTGAATGAAGCGCCCCTCCCGGCTCCCGATGCCGATATCGAGGTTCGGCTTGAGGATTCCCGAGCTCCGCGCATGGTGGAGCGTATTGACGATGAGGGGGAGCCAGAAGACCGGGAGCTTCCCGATGTAGAGGAATATCGGGCCCGAGACGATCTTGTCGTCGATGTACACCTTCATCTTCTGCGCGTGGAACGAGTAGTGGGGCCGGACGAGATCACACGTCGTGTAGGTCGAGTTGTAAACCTTGAGAACGTTCGTGCCGACCTTGAAGATGTCTTTCCCCTGGTAATACCCCTCTCCGTACTTCGTCGAGCCCCCGGCGATCACGCCCCCTTCGGTGTCGAGATCGTACCCCATCTCGTTGCCGTAGATACGCTGCTGATCCTCCTCGAGCACGGGGTCCCCGGTCGCCTCGATGAGGTTGAGGCGCGAATTGTAGTCGATCCGCTTCGCTTCGAGGGCCGAGTTCTGGTACTTGAGGAACGAGTGCCCGCGGAGCCGGACGTTCTCGTTCTGCGCAAAGTACTCGATCCGGTCGGCGTTGTACTGGACGCGCTGGTGCGAGCGCGTGAAACTCCGGTACTTGAGCGTGCTGTCGGTCGTCGCGACGAGGCTGTCGATCGTCTCGTGAGGAGCGAGGTTCACGTACTTGTAGAGGCCGGTGGACGCGCCCGAGATCCGGATGTAGTCGATCACCTTGTTCTTGAACGCGAAGAACATCCGGTCCCCCGTCGAGTAGTTGTTCGAGACCTTGTTCGCCTCGGTCTCGACCGGATAGTACATCGCCTTCGCGTTCTTCGGGATCGTGACGGAGTCGACCTGCTCGTTCGAGAGGTAAATGGAGATCGAGTCCCCCTCGATCCACGAATCCTCGCGCCAGGGGGAGCCCGCATTCGGCGCCTGCGAGAGGCGCCCCGCCTCGGGGAGAAGGACGCGGTTGACCTCCTTATCGCCATACCAGAGGAAAATACGCTTTCCCGTCATTGTCGAGGAACCGTTCGTCGCCCTCGGCTCGCCGGACAGCTCGGCCCGTCCCTCCCGGTCGTAGATCGTCGCCGAATCGGAGTGCGCCCGTGTGGCGCCCTTCGCCATGTTCACGTCCCCCTCGGCGACGCCGACCCGGCGGTCGACGTCGAACCGCATAATGCGGCTCGTGACCAATCCTTTCTCCTGGGTCTTGAGATCGAAGGTGAGGACGGGCCTCGCGTCGACCACGGCCTTCTTCTGAACGCGGTCGAAGCGTGCGTGATCGCCCGCCAGCGAGTAATCCTGAACGGTGTCGACGATGACGACCCTGCCCGTCGCGTCCGCGATCTCGCGGTCGCGATCGTAGACCACCGTGTCCGCGCGCATCGTCCGCGTGCTGTCGGCGGCGCTCAGATGGCCCGTCAGCACCGCAGTTCTCGTCGCCCGGTTGTACTTCACGCGATCGCAACGGGCGTTCCAGCCGCGATCGCTGAAGC
>DATCCP010000242.1:0-8844 GCA_036511215.1 Candidatus Krumholzibacteriaceae bacterium | reverse complement strand
ATTACATAATGCAAACATTGGTCTCTCCCTTTCTCCGTGCCGCGCCGAGCATACGGTGGAGCACGACGGCGACGAGTATCAGCGAGGCGATCACGAGCACTGCCTCGACCGGATTCAGTCCGGCGGCCAGCCGGTGAAACGCCCTGAGGAGCATCTGGCCCGCTACCTCGTAGTTCCGCACCGTGCCGATGCTCCGCCACATCACTTCAATCCTTGGCCCAAGCCCCCGCATGAAGATCATTCCCGACCAGAGGACCTCGGCGCCCTGCCGAATCGTCAGAATCATGTAATCGAGAAGCGGCGTGCAGACCGCGATGAAAAGCGCGCACGCGGCCGCGATGACGATGCCGTTCCGCAGCGGCGCCGGCACGGCGTTCCAACCGCTCCCGATCGCGCGCACCGCCGTGCGGGCCGGGCCCACGCGATAGGCGGCGACGTCGACCCGCGAGAGCACGCGCTTGTTGAAGAGCGCCGAGGGCTCCATGAGCGGCACCCTGTCGAGGGCGGCGGCGAGAAGCGCGTAGCGGCTGTCGAGGGCGCGGCACGCCTCGCACCGGCGCCGGTGGTTCTCGTACTCCGCCCGTTCCGCCGGATCAAGCTCGCCGTCGAAGTACCTCTGGATCAATAGTCGAAAGAGATGGCATTCCATGAACCGTCATTCCTCCGGCTCGCTCACCGTGATGTCGCCGCTCGCCGTCTCCAACACGACGACCGATCTCCCCTCCCGCACGACCCCCGAGAGGTAGTGCCTCGTAACCTTGGTGACCTTGATCGGAAGGGTCACCGAAATATCTCCCGACGTCGTCTGCGCCTTGAGCGCGAATCCGCCCTTCACCGCGTTATCGAACCTGAGCTCGATCTGCCCGCTCGACGTCCTGATCTCGTAGTTCGCGGCCGACGTGGGGGACGCCACGACCTCGACGTCGCCGCTCGCGGCGCTCGCCGCGACCTTCCCGCGCACACCGGTGAACTGGGCGGAGCCGCTCGTGCCGCTGAAAACGACTCCCCGCACGCCGTTGACCGTCACGTCTCCCGACGTGCTCGCCGCGGTGAGATCTCCTCCGATTTCGGAGAGCGTGATGTCCCCCGAGGCGCTCCTGACCGCGGCATCCCCGCTCACGTGGTGCGCCTCGATGTCGCCGCTCGCGCTGCTCAGGAATGCGTTCCCCGTCACTCCCGAGATGGTCATATCGCCGCTGCTCACGTCGATCCTGAGCTTGCCGATGCCGGTTGCTTCGACGCTCCCGCTCGCCGCCGTGACCTCGGAGGCGCCGAGAACGCTCGCGAGCTGCACGTCGCCGCTTGCCGTGATGATCTTCACGTCGAGCTCGGCCGGCACCATGACGTCCACGTCGACCGACAACGCCTCGTAGCGCTGCATGAGGAGCGCGATCACGTTCCGGTCGCTCCTGGACTGGTCGGGGTAGCGGACCGATATCTTGATTCCGCCGTCCTCCCGCGTCACGTCGACGTCCGTGAGGTTGAAGAGACGGTCCGCCTCCTCCTGGCTTCTGCCCCGGATGCGTTTCGTGTACTCGCACGAGATGTCGCTCCGCCCCTTCTCGCCGATGACCTTGACGTCTCCGCGCGAGTTCAGAATGAGGACACGTTTCGCTCCCTGGAACGGGACGCTCTTCGTGTACGTTTCGTCGCGATCGTAGGCGCGCGCGGCGCCGGCGCCGAAGACGACGAGCATGACGGGGACGATGAGTGCGCGCAACGCGCGCCGGACTGCGACCCTTGCCTCTGTTTCGTTCATGTCCGATCACCACCCGTTTCTTTCGAGCCGTGGAAAAGGCCCTTTTTTCGAAAATGCTCCATGATTATGTTGCGGGCCCTGTGAATCCGGGCCTTGACGGTGCCGAGCGGAATTCCCAGGGTATCCGAGATCTCTTCGTACGACAGCTGCTCCTGGTGCCGCAGGATCACGATGATCCGGTAGTGTTCCGGAAGGTTTCCCAGAGCGTCTTCAAGAATCGCCATCATCTCTTTCGACTCCATCTCCCGGTCAGGCCCCGCGGAAGTCGCGGGAAGCTGAATGAGGAGATCCTCGTCGTCGCCGCCCACGGGCTGATCGAGCGAGATGGTCCGCTCCTTCTGCCTCCGCAGGTGATCGATGCACAGGTTCGAGGTGATCCGGTTGAGCCAGCTCGAGAAGGGATAGGTCGGATCGTATCGGTTGAGCGCGGAGAACACCTTGATGAAAACCTCCTGGGCGATGTCCTCGGCGGTGCTCCTGTTCCTGACCATCCGGAGACAGATGCTGAACACCGAGCTGCGGTATTTGCAGAGGAGCTCTTCAAAGGCCTTCTCATCTCCCTTCAGGCACCGTTCGATGAGGATTCTGTCTTCGTCACTCAAACCTGACACCCTTTAATACGGATTCCCCTCTACAATGTTTCGCGTTGATTGGCCCGATTCGAGCAAATTCCCGAGCGGCCTATTCGCTTTCAAAATATCAGGTTCCACATATCGTGAAAAGCCGAATCTGAGCGTCGACCCGCCGCTTCCCGAGAGCGCGCGCGGCTCGATTTCCCTTGACAGTGCCGCGTGCGGCACACTAGACTCGATTTCCTGGAAAATCAGTGTTACTCATTGCCAGAATGACAGTTATAAAAGGGGGCATCGATGACGGCGATTGAGCATATCATGGCCCGGGAGGTTCTCGATTCACGCGGGAATCCGACCGTTGAAGTCGAAGTCTTCCTCGAGGGGGGCGCGTGGGGAAGGGTCATCGTGCCTTCGGGAGCGTCGACGGGCGAGCACGAAGCGGTGGAGCTGAGGGACGCAGACGCGAAGCGATACGGAGGCAAGGGCGTGCTCAAGGCCGTCGCCAACGTCAATGAGGTGATCGGCCCCGAGGTCGTCGAGCTCGATGCGCTCGACCAGGTCTACATCGACAAGCTCCTCTGCGAGCTCGACGGCACGCCGAACAAGGGCCGGCTCGGCGCAAACGCCATCCTCGGCGTCTCACTCGCCGTCGCGAAGGCCGCCGCCGCGGAGCTCGACCTTCCCCTCTACCAGTACATCGGCGGAACAAACGCGAAGGTACTTCCCGTTCCCATGATGAACGTGCTCAACGGCGGCAAGCACGCCGACAACAACGTCGACATTCAAGAGTTCATGATCGTCCCCGCCGGGCTCGGCTGCGTCAGGGAGGCGGTGCGGGCGGGAGCGGAGGTCTTCCACGCGCTGAAGAAGATACTCGCCGAGAAAGGCTACGCGACCTCCGTCGGGGACGAGGGGGGCTTCGCGCCGAAACTCACGTCGAACCGCGAGGCTCTCGAGTTGCTCGTCAAGGCGATCGAGAAGGCCGGCTATCATCCCGGCGAGGATATCGCGCTCGCCATCGACTCCGCGGCGAGCGAGTTTTTCAAGGACGGCGCCTACCATCTCGCCGCCGAGGGGAAGGTCGCCAGTGCCGAAGAGATGGTCCGCTTCTACGAGGGGCTCGTCAAGAGCTTCCCCATCGTATCGATCGAGGACGGCCTCGCCGAGGACGACTGGGACGGCTGGAAGCTTCTCACGAGCCGGCTCGGCGGCGCGGTGCAGATTGTCGGCGACGATATTTTCGTGACGAACACGGATCGGCTCGCGCGCGGCATCGAGGAGGGCGCGGCGAACTCCATTCTCATCAAGCTCAATCAGATCGGCACGCTCACCGAGACGCTCGACGCGATCGAGATGGCCAAGCGGGCCGGATTCACGTCGGTCGTTTCTCACCGGTCGGGGGAGAGCGAGGACGTGACCATCGCCCATGTGGCGGTCGCGACGAACGCGGGGCAGATCAAGACGGGCTCCGCGTCGCGGACCGACCGGGTCGCAAAGTACAATGAGCTCATCCGCATCGAGGAGGAGCTCGGCGAAGTCGCGCTCTGGCCGGGCGCGGAAGCATACCGGAGGAAGCGATGAAAAGCCTGTGGGGTCAGGGAACAACGTACCTGCGGGTCCGTCGAAACGTCGACGTGAGCCCCAGCATCGCCCGGGCGCTCCTCATCATCGTCCTCGTTCTCATCGCACTCGTCTTCATCGCGGGGGACGTCGGGCTCGTGAAGCTGTGGGGCGCGCAGCGCGAGATGAAGGATCTGAGCGCGAAGATCACCCAGCTCGAGAGCAGGAACGCGCTTCTGAGCGCGGAGATCGATCGCCTCAGGAACGATCCGTTCTCGATCGAGAAGGTCGCCCGCGAAAAATACGGCTACCTGAGGCCCGGGGACAAGGTGTACCGGATCGTCACGTACCCCGAGAAACCGGAAAAAGGAACAATCGCACCGGGAGCTATTGACAGGGAGGGCGCAAACCCGTAGTATTACGTGAAAATCACTGCGGGGTGGAGCAGTCCGGTAGCTCGTTGGGCTCATAACCCAAAGGTCGCTGGTTCAAATCCAGCCCCCGCTACCAACAGAGAACCCCCGGGAGTCGCCGCCCGGGGGTTTTTCGTGTATGGCGGTACAACTGCGCACCAACCCCGCGCCGCGCTCAGCGAATCCGGATCATCTTGCGGTTGAAGGCGCGTCCCCCCGCGGAGAGCCTCGCGAAATAGATTCCGCTCGGGACCTCTCTTCCCCGAGCGTCCCTGCCGTCCCAGACGGCGCGATGGGTCCCCGCCGCGAGCGGCGCCGCGACGAGCCGGCGCAGGAGGCGTCCCGAGACGTCGTAGATCGCGAGCGTCACGCGAGAGTCCGTCGAACCCGGCGAGTGGCCCGAGGCCGGCCGCGCCGCGGGCCCCGGCACCTCGAACGCGATCACGGTGCCGCCGCCGAACGGGTTCGGGGCGTTCTCGCACCGGAGCGCGGAGGGGGTCCCGGGATGGACGAGCGAAACGCCCCCGTGCGCGAGCGCATCGTACCAGGCGCGGGCGGCGGCGAGCTCCCGGAACACGCGCGACGACTGAAGCGTGTCGGGCCACTGCCCTTTCGTGCGGGCGAGAAGCTCGAGATCCTCGATATACTGCGAGAAAAACGCGGCGTCATCACGCACGAGAACGCGGCGGCCTGCGACCGTGAAATAGACGGGGCTCGTGTGGGCGAAGAGATAATTGCCCGCCGTTATCCATCCGCGCTTGTCCCCGTACACGCGCGCGGCGACCCACGAGCTCTCGAACAGGGAGACGGAGAAGCTCGTGTCGACGGTTCCCTGCGGAGGATCGATGTTCAGCGTTGCCGCGACGGCGCCGTTCCGCACGATCTCGACGCGACTGACGGGATAGAGGCTCCGCACCGATATCTCACCCGAAACGACGGCGCCCGGCTCGGCGAAGCGGCAGCTGTCGCCGCTCGCGCGCCCGTCGATCTCGAACCGGGTGATGAGCGGCCCGTTCGTGACGAACGTTCTCCCCGCGGCGAGCGCCTCGAACCATGTCTCCGGGCTCACGACGTCACCCTCGATCCGCGCGTACGCCCGAAACGCGCCGAGCGGGCCCGAATCGAGCCTGTTCATGCAGGCGTCCGTTCCCGCGCTCGCGGGAAGGCGGAACCCGCAGTTCAGGAGCCGGTACCACGTATCGAGCTCGATGCCGCCGTTATGGCAATTGCTGTAGCTCATAACGTCCACCGCGTCGATGCGATGCGCGATGCAATCGACCGAAAGCTCCCGGGCGATGCCGCTTCCGGGCCATGCCTCCACCTGCGTGAAGCTATCGGAAGAGACGGGGTGCGCCGAGATGACGAGCGCCCCCGGCTGCGTATGCGCGGAGTCGGCGATGTCCATCGCCATCGGCCACCATGTCGGCGATACGGGCGGAACGACTCTTCGCAGTCCGAGAAGACCCATGTGTCCGTAGCTCGGGCTCCGCATCTCCTCCGACATGTACACCCAGCAATCGGGCGTGCTGCATGAGGCGGGCGCGCCGGTGAAATAGTAGTCGTTGTCGAGGCAGTTGACGAAGGACAGCCCCTCCGCGCTCGCCATGAGATGCGCATCCTCGGGAAGGAGGACGTAGGACCCACCCGCGTGGTTGATGTGGACGTGGTTGTCGCCGCCGTACCAGCCGAGGGTGTCCATCGAGATCATTCGCGCGAGTCCCACGACAATCGATGTGTCGGCGCGCACCGTGACGGAATCGACGATCTCCCGGTATTCGAAGCCGTGCTTCACGGTCAGGACGAGCGGGCCGGCGGGAACGACGCACGAGAAGGAGCCGCTCGAGTAGAAATAGCCGCCGCCGGCCGACCGGTAGAAGCATGTCCAGAGGAACGGATAGCGATTGGTCCCGAACATGTCGATGATACGGCACCGCGCGGCAATCGGAGCGCCGCTCGCCGCGTCGACGATCGTGCAGTGGAGCGTGGCCAGCGTTGCCGCGCGGAGCGGCGCCGGAGAGACGGCGAATGCGGCGGCGTACGCGAGGCCCGCGATCGAGACGAGAACCGCGACAGTGCGCATCGTGTGATGCATCGACTCACGCCCTTCGCGAGGCGGTGGACCGCCTACACGGCCTTGATGCCCCATTTCGTGAATATGACGTCGATGAGCTGGTTGACGGCCGTGCGATTGAAGAACCACAACTCGAAACCGATGTGCACGCTCGGCGCGGCGATGCCGGGGCCCGATTCGTCCGGATCCACATTCTCGTACTTGGTCAGCCACAGGGCGATCGCCGTGTTGTTCACCGGCGACGCCGTATTTCTCGCGCGCATAAGGTACATCGGATGGAAGCAATTCTGCGACTTCGTCTGCTTCGCGTCCATCCAGTACTGCGGATCATAGATCTCGACGTACGTGTAGCCTCGCACTCGCGGATCGAAGAACCTGCCGTTCTTCGTTACCTCTTCCCAGAGATCGAGGGTCGCGGGCAGCGTCGGATTGGCCGCCGTCACCGGATCGGCGTCGGCGCGCAACGCGTACTGGAGCGCGTCGAGAGCGTCCCTCCGCGTCGGCATGTCCGCGCCGCTGCGGAACACGCCGGAAACCTTGTCGAGCATCGTCACGCAGTACTCCCGGTACGGCATGCTGTTCACGCCGCTCGTGTCCCCCTCGCATCCCGATTTGGATCCCGTGATCTCGCATCGCAAGTTCATGGGATACACCATGGCGCTCGGCTGGAGCGCAGCGCCGAGACCTCCCATCCGATCGGAACGCCCCTCCGTCAGGAGATGCCCCCCCTTCGAGAGAAAGATGGAGAGGTAGTTGACCGTCAGCTTGCTTCCGGTGCCGATCTGGCTCTCGGGGGTGAACTGGATGATGTCGTCCCACGCGCCGAGCTCGAACGAAGAGGCGTAGGTCCAGATAATGTTCTTGTATCTCCCGATGAGCGCGATCTCGGGAGGCTTGCTGTTGTGTCCGTAGTAGGCGTCGTACACGTCGCGAGCCGGATCGAAATCCCTCGCGCGGGAGCAGAGGGAAAGCCAGAAGGCGTCGTGCTCGTCCTCCCGCGGCGTCGAGTAGTCCTGCTGCGTAAAGCTGTTGTTCGACGGAAAATCATCCACCCACAGAAGGTTCCGGTCCATCGTGAACGGCACAATGTCGATCTCGACCTGGCCCAGCGTCTGCGCGCCCGAGTTGTCCGTCACCTGCACGAACAGCGTATGCACGCCCGAGTACCACGTCTGCGTGCAGCCGAGGTTGAACGGACTGCATTCCGAGGCCCAATCGTTCGGATCGTTCAGGTCGGCCACGTCCCACCCGTACTGGTAGCACACGATCTCGCCGCCGTACCACGACGCGTCGGCATGCCACCTGAACTTGAGCGTCACGCCCGGCGGAAGATCCCGTTTCTCGGGCCGCAGGTTCGTCCCGATGAACTGGAACCCGCCGAGAAACGGCTCCGTGATCGTGAGAAACGGCACAGCCGTGTCAGACACAAGGAACTGCCGGACGTTCAGCTTCCGGTCGAAGATGGAGGTCACGGCACCCGCCTCGTCCTTCGCCTGCACCGCGAATATGTATGAATGGCGCATCTCGAGAATCTCGTCGTCCCCGAGCACCGTCGAGCGCCCCGAGTCCCCCGGCGCACGGTAGTAGACCCACCGGCTCCAGTTCCTCTCGTAGCGCCCCGGGTTTCTGTTCAGATCCGCGACGATGTCGAAGCTCGGCCAGTAGCCGAACCCGGGGCTGTCGACGCGGTGGTACATGTACCGCACCGAGTCGGGGTCCTGCAGGTTGTCGGGGGAATCGATCGGATCTCTCCCGAGCCACTTGAACGTGATCACCTTGCCGAGCTGGCCCACCTTGTCCGCGGGCACGGGTGCGTGCGGCAGCGTGATCTGCACGAACGGGGCGAGCGTCCACGCGGTGAACGACCGATACACGGGCTCGGAGCGCTTCCCCTCGAGATCGACCGCGCGGAGAAAGAACGTGTGCGTCTTGTCGTAGCGCGTGTAGAGGTAGTTGTTGAGCGTCACTTCCCGGGCGGAATCGTCCGCCGAGACCCTGAAGACGCTGTCGAAGGACGACGTCGTGCTCCATTTGTCGCTACCGGCGGTATCCTCCTGGTTGAATCCGAATGGATCCCCGTCGACGATCGCGAACTCGAAGTTTCTGATCTCGCCGTCCGGATCCCAACCGCCCCAGTAGAAATGCACCTGGTAGCCGGTCGTATCTCCCTCGACGGGCCCGCTCGACAGCCATACCTCGGGAGCGCGATTGTCGGCATGGGAACCGATGAGATGGTCACCGGAGCAACCGAAAAAGACGACGAGGATCGCACACGCCGAGGCAAAACACATCCTCGCGGCGATCTTCAGACTCATGCTGCCCCCTCCTGCGACCGTGGTTCCCGTACGTCACCGTTACGAACAGTTACAATATAACGAGATGGACGTTGGGAGAATAAGGCTTTTTTCGCCTCAGCGCCCTGCGACTTCATAGACGACGTAGGCCGGGTTTTCGTGGACGACCGGAAAG
>DATCCP010000241.1:0-2488 GCA_036511215.1 Candidatus Krumholzibacteriaceae bacterium | reverse complement strand
TGTGCCGTCGAGACTATCGTCGTCGACGACGGCTCGACCGATCGCACGGCGGCGAACCTCGCCCTCATGAACCGCGACAACATCTTCAAGGTCCATACCTCGCTCATCAATCTCGGCAAGGGCGCCGCGGTCCGCTACGGCCTCGAGTACGCAGAGGGGGACTACGTCGTGATCCAGGACGCGGACCTCGAGCTCAACCCCCTCGATCTTTTGAACCTTCTGCGACCGGTCCTGGAGAACGGGGCGGAGGTCGTATACGGTTCCCGGTTCAAGGGGCCCCGAAAGGGTCTCGCGAAGGTTCCCTGGTTCACGATCCTCGCCAACACAATTCTGACGAGCTACACGAACGTCCTTTTCGGAAGCCGGCTGACCGACATGGCCACGGCGTACAAGCTCGTGAAGACGGACATCGCCAAGAAGCTCAACCTGCGGTGCATCGGATTCGAATTCGATCCCGAGATCACCGCGAAGCTGCTCAGAACCGGCCACAGGATCGTGGAAGTCCCGATCGAATACGCGCCGCGCTCCACCGCTCAGGGAAAGAAAATCGGCTGGAAGGACGGCTTCAGGTTCATGTATCATCTCACGAAGTATCGTCTCGCATCGGCCGATTCGCTCCTGAAGCGCGTGAGGAAACAGGAAGGCTGATTCCCCGGGCGTTCCGCCGACGGGCGCGCGCGCCGTTCCGGACTGGATGGTATGAAGAGCTGGAAAACGATTCTGGGCGTCGTCTTCAGCGCCCTGTTCCTGTTCCTCGCCTTTCGCGCCGTTCATCCGGCGGATCTGGCCGCGGCCTTCAGGCACGTCGATTACCTCTATACCATTCCCGCCATGCTGCTCATCTTCGCGAGCCTCTGGATGCGGGCGTTCCGGTGGCGGTATCTTCTCTCTCCGGTCAAGCTCATCGGGATACGAAGCCTCTTCTACGCGGTCGGGGTCGGCTCGATGGTCAACATCGCGCTTCCGGCGAGGCTCGGCGAGGTCGTCCGCGCCCACGTGATCGGGACGAAAGAGCAGATCTCGAGGAGCGCCTCCTTCGCGACCATCGTCGTCGAGCGCGTCTTCGACGGGTTTGCCCTTTTGTTCTTTCTCATGGTCCCGGTGCTCTTCGGAGATATCTTTGCTCCCGGCTGGCTCAGGGACGCCGAGGGCTTCGCGATCGCCGGCTACCTCGTCGCGCTCGCGGTGCTCATTATCCTCAAGTCGAGACCCGGCGTCGCGATGGGAATCGCCGGGTTCCTTTCCAGGCCGCTTCCCGATGCGATGCGGAGCAAGCTCCTCACGATCACCGGTTCGTTCGTCGAAGGGCTCCAGATATTCCGCAGGTCGAGGAGCATGATCATCTCGGTCGTGCTCTCGCCGGTCGTCTGGCTTCCGAACGTCGCGATGATCTACTGCCTGCTCATCGGAACGGGGATACACCTTCCCGTCCAGGTGTCGTTCCTCCTCCTCGTCGCCCTGTGCATCGGCGTCATGGTTCCCTCGGCGCCCGGCTATATCGGCAACGTGCAGATCGTATGCGTCGGCGTTCTCAAGCTCTTCGGGGTTCCCGCGAGCACGGCGCTCACCTTTTCGGTGATCTACAACGCGTGTATCTTTGTCCCCGTGCTGCTCACGGGACTCCTGTGCGCCTTCGCGGAAGGTTTGTCCTTTGCGGAGATTCGCGGTATCATCGGCATGAAGAAATAGCCGGGGCCCGGGGCGCCGCCAGGGAAAGGAGTCGCGAATGGACAAGCTCTTGAGCGCGGCGAAACGCGCGATCGTGCAGTCGCTGAAGGTGAAGAGAGGGGAGAAGCTGCTGCTTGTCACCGATCGCCAGAAGATGAGGATCGCGGAGGCGCTCGCGTACTGGGCGAAGAAATCGAACGCCGAGGTCACGACGTACCTCATGACCGAGACGCTGCGCCCGATCGACGCACCGACCGCCATCTTCAAGGAAATGATGGCGATGGCGGATCTCACGATGTACCTGCTCGACGCGCGGGTTGCGGAGAAGCCGTTCCGCGGCTACATGGTCGCAAACGGCGCAAAGAAGGGGCGCATCTGCATGATGCCGGGGATCACCGTCGACATGATGGAGCGCCTCGTCAACATCGATTTCGCAGTGATGGACCGGCTCACGAAAAAGGTGATCCGGACGCTCGAGGCCTCTCCGAACGTCCGCGTGACAAACAACCTCGGAACCGACATCACCTTCAGCGTCAAGGGCCGCAGGTGGGACAACGACAACGGCGATATCAGTAAGCGAGGCAAGCACGGGAATCTTCCCGCCGGTGAATGCTATACGTGCCCCGTCGAGGGCACCTTCACGGGGCGCATCGTCTTCAGCCTCATCGACGACAAGGTCGGCCGGGGAGAGATGATCTTCAAGAAGGGGAAGCTCGTCTCGTTCAAGGGCGCTGGTATAGCCGAGATCATGAAGGGGATCGGAAGCGATCCGACGGGGCGCATGATCGGGGAGTTCGGCATCGGGACGAACCGCGGAGCG
>DATCCP010000240.1:0-4360 GCA_036511215.1 Candidatus Krumholzibacteriaceae bacterium | reverse complement strand
GGGGAAGGATCCGACGAAGGTCGACCGCTCCGCGTCGTACGCGGCGCGCCACGTCGCGAAGAACATCGTCGGGGCGGGCCTTGCCGACGAATGCACGGTGCAGATCGCCTACGCGATCGGCGTGGCCGAGCCGATCTCCGTCATGATCGATACCTCGGGCAGAGGGAAGGTCGGCGACGAGAAGCTGACGAAGATCGTCCGCGACGTCTTCGATCTGACGCCCCGCGGCATCATGGAACGGCTCAAGCTCCGGCGGGGCATCTACCGGCAGACGGCCGCGTACGGGCACTTCGGCCGGACGGAGCCCGACTTCACATGGGAGCTCCTCGATATGGTCGACACATTGAAATCAAAGGCGGGTGTCAGCGGGAAGACCTGCTGAGGGATCGTACGCGAGAAAGGAATCACGCGATGCAGTACGACTGCAAGGATATGGGCCTGGCGGACGCCGGGAAGAAGCGGATCGAATGGGCCTGGGAAAACATGCCGGTCTGCCGGTCGATACGGGCGCGCTTCGAGAAGGAACGGCCACTTGCGGACGTGAGGATCGCGGCGTGCCTCCACGTGACGACGGAGACCGCGAACCTCGTCTCGGCGCTCAAGGCCGGCGGCGCCCGGGTCGCGCTCTGCGCCTCGAATCCGCTGAGCACGCAGGACGACGTCGTCGCCTCCCTCGTGAAGCATGAGGAGATTCCGACCTTCGCGGTGAAGGGGGAGGACGGCGATCGCTACTACGGCCACATCAAGGCCGTTCTCGACACGAAGCCCGTGATCACGATGGACGACGGCGCCGATCTCGTGAGCGTGCTCCACAAGGATCGCCGCGAGCTCCTCGCCGGCATCAAGGGGGGCACCGAGGAGACGACGACCGGGGTCATCAGGCTGAGAAGCATGGAGAAGAACGGCGTCCTCATGTACCCGATCATCGCCATCAACGACGCCGAGACGAAACATCTCTTCGACAACCGCTACGGCACGGGCCAGAGCACGATCGACGGCATCCTTCGGTCGACGAATATGCTCTTCGCGGGTTCGCGTTTCGTCGTCTTCGGGTACGGCTGGTGCGGCCGCGGCACGGCGACGAGGGCGAAGGGCATGGGAGCGAACGTGATCGTCGTCGAGGTCGATCCCCTCAAGGCGCTCGAGGCCGTGATGGACGGCTACACCGTCATGTCGTCGCTCGAAGCCGCGGCCGTCGGGGACGTCTTCGTCACGGTCACCGGCGACACCTCGATCATCCGCATGGAGCACTTCGAGCGGATGAAGGACGGCGCCATCGTCGCGAACTCGGGGCACTTCAACGTCGAGATCGACATCCCCGCCCTCGAGAGCCTCGCGGTCGAGAAGCGGACGATGCGCGAGAGCGTCATGCAGTACGTCCTCAAGGACGGCAGGAAGATCAATCTTCTCGGCGAGGGTCGTCTCATCAACCTCGCCGCGGCCGAAGGCCACCCCGCGATGGTCATGGACATGAGCTTCGCTGACCAGCTCCTGTCGGTCGAGCACCTCGTGAAGGGGAAGGCGAAGCTCGAGAAGAAGGTCTATCCGGTGCCGCGCGAGATCGATCAGATGGTCGCCTCGCTCAAGCTCGCGAGCATGGGTGTGAAGATCGACGAGCTCACCGAGAAGCAGAAGCGCTACCTCGCGAGCTGGGAAGAGGGCACCTGACGCGTTATCCCCCGGCCCTGGCGCAGCGCCTTACCTGATGATCGAAAACTTCGCCGACTGCGCGGCGGTTCTGAAGGTCCTCCGGTCGGTCACCGTCACCTCCAGCCTGAACGGTCCCTCCCAGAGCTCGTTCGTCGCGATCGAGAGCCGCTGCGGCTGCGTCGAGCCGTAGCCGCTCGTCTCGAGGGCCGAGCCGACGTTCGCTGGTGCCTTCTGAAGCACCGGCCCCCACCGCTTCTTCTCGAGCGGGATGATCCGGTATTCGACCCGGTAGAAGGCCTTGCCCTCTTCATCCGTATCGAGCCCGTAGATCTCGAAGTAGAAAACGATGGGCGCAGGGATCCGGTACGCGTGGAGGGGATGTGGCACGACCTGCAGGGTGCCCTTCTGGAAGCGCCGGGTCTCCTCGGTCTCCCGGATGTCGGCGGCAAACTGAATCTCGCTGATGCAGGGGGAAGCCGCGTACGCGGGAACATCCACCTCCGTCTTGATTACGGCTCTCCGGTTTGAATTTCTTTCGCGCGCCTCGATGCCGACGTGGTAATGCCCCGGCCTGAGGGCGAGAACGATCTGTCCGGGAACGAGATCCGGCTCCGTCCGCGCTCCGGCCGGAGCGGCGATCTCGATGGAGTCCTCTCCCGAGGCCACCTCGCGCAGGCTGTCATCTCTCACGAGGACTCCGAGATCGACTTTCGCGCCGCGTGCCGCGCCGCGCGCCGCACCGCGCCTCGCGGGCGTTCGCGTCTCCGGCGGCACCTCGAAACTGACCTCCGTACGATCGATTTCGTTTCCGCCCCGAAAGGAGACGATGTCATATGAGCACGGAAGCGGCGCCCATTGGATGTCGCTCGAGTAGAGAGCGGCGTACGTGCCCATGTACACGGAGAAGTTGTCGGCCGCGCGGGAGGCCTTGAGTCCTTCCAATTCCCATATCCGGTTTGGCTGCATCATGGACGACTCAATGCGAAACAGCTCGTCGGCGATGTAGTCCGGCTCCCGCGGCGTGTACGGTCCCCTTCCGCGCTCCGTACTGGTGTTGCTTGCGTACCGTTCCGGAGGCCCCGGCGTCCGAAGACGCCGCTCCTGGGTGGCATACGTGAATCTCCCCATCAGGTTGATGTCCGTGAAGGTGACGCTCATGTTCAGGACGTCGTAGTACCACACCTCCTGGGGCAGCTCCAGGCCCACGGACGTCACGTCCCCCATGATGCTCGTTCGGAGGCCCGGCGCCCCGAACCTGATCAGAATCTCCCCCCGGCCGTCCCAGCCCGGTGGATCGGCCCTTCCGAAGAGCTGCCGGGCCGCCGCGACCCTCTGTGTGTGCTCTTTGCGGGCTTCGTTGACCTCTGTCGTGGGCGTCGGGTCGACCCCGATCCAGAACCTCTCGAGCCACAGTGCGCGCTCGCTCGCGGCGGCGAGCGAGAGGTACTCCATCTTCTGGGTGTCGCTCATGATGTACTGCAGGCCGTAGTACTCTCTGAGCTCGCCCGCGGGGAGCTTCGCGACGAGCCTCTTCTCTCCGGGGAAGGCATGCAGGGTGGCTGTGGAGGTAAACAGGATGCCCCCGAGGATGGCGAGTATGAGTGACGAAGACTTCATTTGAGTATCGAGAACTTCGCCGACTGCGCGGCGGTCTTGAAGGTCCTGCGGTCTGTCACCGTCACCTCCAGCCTGAACGTTCCCTCCCAGAGCTCGTTCGTGGCGATCGAGAGGCGCTGCGGCTGCGTCGAGCCATAGCCGCTCGTCTCAAGGGCCGAGCCGACGTTTGCGGGCATCTCCTGAAGCACCGGCCCCCACCGCTTCTTTTCGAGCGGGATGATACGGTATTCGACCCGGTAGAAGGTCTTTCCCTCTTTATCCGTATCGAGCTTGTAGATCTCGAAGTAGAAAACGATCGGCGCGGGAATCCGGTACGCATGCAGCGGGTGAGGAACGACGCGGAGATTGCCTTTGACGAATTTCGAGTTCTCCTCACTCTCCGTAATGCTGCTTGCGAACTGGATGTCGCTGATGCAGGGAGATCCCGTGTATGCGGGTAGAGCGACGTCCGTCCTGAATTCGGCCCGCTTGTTCGAATTGGCTTCGCGCGCCTCGATGCCCACGTGGTAATGCCCCGGCTTGAGGGCAAGAACGATCTGCCCGGGAACGAGATCCTGCCCCGCCCGCGTCCCGGCCTGCGCGGTGATCTCGATAGAGTCCTCTCCCGAGGCCACCTCGTGGAGGTTGTCGCCTGTCACGAGGACCCCGAGCTCGACCTTCGCGCCGCGCGCCGCTCCCCGCCCCGCGGGCACTCGCTTCTGCGCCGGCACCTCGAAACTGACCTCCGTGCGATCAGTGCGATCTCCGACCCGGAAGGAGACGATGTCGAAGGAGCATGGAAGCGGTGCCCATTCAGTGTCGCTCGGATAGACGGCGGCGTAGATGTCCATGTAGACCTGGAAATTCTGGTCGGCGTGGCGGGCCTTTATGCATTCCAGTGCCCATATCCGGTATGGCCGCATTGCGGCCAGCTCCATGCGAAAACGCGTCTCGGCGATGTCGTCTACTACCTTGGGCGGCTCGATGGGCTCCCCCGGCGCTACAAGACGCTTCTGCGGGCAGTCATACGTGAATCTCTCCTTCAAATTGATATCTGTGAAGGTAACGCTCATGTTCAGGACATCGTAGCACCAGAGCTCCTGGGGCAGCTGCA
>DATCCP010000239.1:0-3552 GCA_036511215.1 Candidatus Krumholzibacteriaceae bacterium | reverse complement strand
AGATGGACAGTTCATTCGCCATGTAAGAGTCCCTGCTGTAGGACAAATGATACGGTGGGTTCTCGCTCAGATACGGAAATACCGGGGCGAAACCGTATATCGACCGGCGATCATAGTTGATCGTCAGCCTGTCCGCAAAGGCCGCGTTCGCGGGATTGACGGTGATGTCGGTGTAGAGATCCGGGATAACGCCCGAAACGTGCTCTCCCCCGAGCGAGTAAACCCTCGCCGAGGGGTGCTCCTGGGCGAACGACGATTGCGCGCAGAGAACGAGCGCGAGGATAATTCCGGCTCCGAGAGTTATTCTTCCATACATTGTATTCATTCGCGCAGCCGCTTCAGGCGCGGGTCCATATATGATACGCGCGAGGGCGCGAGCGATTCAACAGCAAAATGGCGCCGCGGCGGCCCGCCGGCACTTTTCTGTATCTATCGGGTGGCAATTCGTGTTGAATTATCGTCGACCCGTTTGAAGAAAGCGTGGCCGGTATGAGCGGAACGGTGTTTCTCGGAAAACCCGGAATCGAGCTCGAGCGTTCGCTCGTCGAGATGGTCGCCGCGGCTCGGAGCGAAGACGCGCGAGCGCCGCTCACGATCCTCGTCGGGTCGAACATCCTCGGCGCGCACCTGCGCCTGACACTCGCCGAGAGGCTCGGGGGCCTCTTCAACGTTCGCTTCCTCACGTTCGCCGACGTCGCGGAGGCGCTCGCCCGCGGGGTGGGGGAGGGCGTGGGGTACGCCCCGCGGTACGCCGACAGGATCATCGTCCATGAGCTCGTCTCATCAGGCGACGTTTCGCCGGTCTTCGGCGCGGCCGCGAAGACGAGGGGCTTCGGCGACGCGCTGCGCGCGACGTTCAGCGACCTCGCCGAATCGGGCTGCTCGCCGGAGATCGCGCGGGCGATCGTCGGGGCCGGCGCCTCGACGCCGCGCCTCGGCGAGATGACGAGAGAGGTGCTCTCGCTCTACGTGCGGTTCAGGGAGCGGATCGAGAGCCTCGGCGGGGACACTCAGAGCGCGTTTCATGCCGCGCTCTCCGGTCCGGTGCCGCCCTTCCTCGGGACGCAAATCTTTGCCTACGGGTTCTACGATTTCAACGAAATGCAGCGGCGGCTCCTGGCGCATCTCGCGCGCGAGTGCGCGGTAAGCCTTTTCATCCCCTGGGGAGAAGGGGAAGCCTACCGCTTTGTCGCGACGACGCGGAAGAGACTCGAGGAGAGCGGCTTCGAGACGGCGATCCTTCCCGGGACGGGAGAGGGCATGCCGGCGCCGAAGCCGAAGCTAATGAACGTCCCGGGCGAGGAGCAGGAGATCCGCGAGATCGTCCGGCGGATTCTCGCGCTCGCGGGCGACGCCGGCATGCGCTTCGGAGAGATCGCCCTCGTGATTCCGTCGGTCGAAACGTACGGGGCGCTGTGCAGGGAGGTGTTCGACGAGGCGAACGTTCCGTACTACCTGCGCGTGGACGCTCACTCCGGGCGCAGCGCCGCGGCGAAGGGTGCCCGCGGGCTCCTCGCGATGCTTGGCGGGGCCATAGAGCGCCGCGATCTCGTCGAGTTTCTCGTCTCTCTCCCGCTTCGCCCGGCCGGCGAGAGAGGCGGGACGTCCGACCATTTCGCGCTCTGGGTGCGAAAGAGCGCCGAGGCGGGGCTCGCGGGGGAGCGGGGCTGGGTCAAGGAGAGCGCCGCGCTCGTCACGCGGCTCGCCCTGACCGCGGAGAAGGGCGTGGAGGAGCGCGCCGCGCTCGAGGCGGCCACCGAAGTCGATTCCCTGATCGGGACAATCGTTCGAGCGCTCGAGTCCGCGCGCAGGGAGTCGACCTGGCGGGATCATGCGACGGCGTTTGCCACGCTCGTCCGGGAGCTCTTTCCCGAGTCGGAGGACCGCGAGACCGTGTGCGGCGCCATCGAGGGGCTCTCGGCGCTCGATCGGACGGGATCGAGCGTTTCGTTCGAGACATTCTCCCTGATCGCCGAGGCGGCGCTCTCGGAGATCGGGTCCTCCGTCGGGCGCTTCGGGGGAGACGGCGTCAATATCCTCACGTTCGCCGGGGCCCGCGGTCTCTCGTTCAAGGCGGTCTTCATCCCGGGGCTCGCGGAACGGATATTCCCGACGACGGTCCGCCAGGATCCACTGCTGGCCGATCACGTGCGCTGCGAGCTTAACGCGATATCGGGAGGCGCGATATTTCTTTCGACAAAAGCCGACCGGCTCGACGAGGAGGCGCTCCTCTTCGAGCTCGCGCGCCGGTCGGCGCGGGACGAGATCGTGTGCAGCTATCCGAGATTCGAGGAGGGAACGGGCAAGGAGCGCATTCCCTCCTCGTTTCTCAGGTTCATCGAAGCGTACTCGATCGACGGGGCGCACAAAGCGGGGCTCGATCACGAACGGATTTCGCGGGTCGCCCCGGCCGCGCGGGGGGTCGAGCTCCTGAGCGTTGACGAGCTCGATTTCGAGAAGGCGCGGGGCTACGCCGGAGGCGCGGGCGGTGCTCTTCCCGACAACATTTTCTTCTCGAGGGGTGCCCGGCTCGTGCAGGGAAGGTGGGGAACGCTGTCGAGATTTACGCCTTATGACGGCGTCTTTTCCTCGAAGGGAGCGCTCGCCGGGCTGCGGGCGATTCTCGAAGAGCAGAAATGGCGATTCGCGCCGACTTCCCTCGAGACCTACGCGGGCTGTCCGTTCGATTACTTCCTCACCCGGATCCTCGGTGTCGATGTGCTCGAGGAACCGGAGCGCATGGTTTCCCTCGCGCCGCTCGAACGAGGGATTCTCATCCATCGGATCCTCGCGCGGCTCTTCGGCGAGCTCAAGGAGCGCGGGCTCCTTCCCCTGAGCGCCGCCCCGGCCGAAGAAGTCTTCGGGATCGCCGACCTCGTCGTGACGCGCATCCTCGAGGAATTCCCGAAAACGAATCCCGTCGGGCTTCCCGTTTTCTGGGAAATGGACAAGCGCCTCGTGCGCGAATCGGTCAGGCTTCTCATCGAGGAAGAGCGGCTCGAGGGAGACGGTTTCGTTCCGTCCCAATTCGAGAGATCGTTCGGGAGAGACCGCGACGGGGTCGGTGTCTCGTGCGAATGCGGTGGACGGGCCGTGTTCTTTCAGGGACGGATCGACAGGATCGACACCGCCGCGGACGGCCGGTTCCGCGTCATCGACTACAAGACGGGAAAGCTCGCCGGCAAGGACCAGGACCTCGCGCACGGCACCGCGCTCCAGCTTCCCATCTACCTCATGGCGGCCGCGTGCATTCTCGGAGCCGAGATCCGCGCGGGGGAGGCCCGCTACCGGCACGTGGGCGCGGGAGAGGGAAGAAGCACCGTTGCGTTCTCGGGGAGCCTCTGGGACGAGGGCAAGGCCGGGTTTGAGAAAACCATCGACGTGATAACGCGCGGCATCGAGCGCGGGATCTTCTTCGCCCCGGCCGATGGCGAGGCGTGCAGGAACTGCGATGTCCGGATCGCCTGCCCCGCCGGCATGCCGCGCCTCTTCGCGATGAAGGCCGCGAAAGACGAGCGGGCCCGCGAGTATATCGATCTGAGAACCGTACAG
>DATCCP010000238.1:0-10385 GCA_036511215.1 Candidatus Krumholzibacteriaceae bacterium | reverse complement strand
GTGCGAGAAGAAGAGGGCGGGGTTGCAGGCGGTGCAGAGCCCCGAAGAGAAGACGTTCCTTCTCTTGAGGCCCGCGCGCCAGAGCTCGCGCATGATGAACGCTTCGAGGTCGAGGTGCCATACCCGGCGCTCGAACCGCCTGACCTCCTTCGGAAAACGGAGCGCGTCCTCGCGGGAGACCGTGTAGCATGCGCCGCAGACGCCGGGTCCGATAACCGCGACCGCGTACGTCGGATCGATCCGGTGCTCCGTGCACATGATCCCGACGGCGCGGCCGATGATCCCGCGCTCGGCGCCGCGCCTGCCGACGTGCAGCGCCGCGAGTGAACGCTCGGGCGGGGAGTAGACGACGACCGAGTAGCAGTCGGCCGTGCTGATGGCCAGCGTCAGGTCTCTCCGTGCCGTCACGAAGCCGTCGAAGCCCGGGTAATGGCCGCCCCGGGTCACGAGGGCGATCTCGGAGCCGTGAATCTGCCCCGTCCGGGCGAGCCTGCGGGGAGGGATGCCGAGCACCTCGAGCAGGAGCCTCCTGTTCGTCCGAATATTCCCGGTGCGGTCGCCGAGCGCTCCTCCGAGGTTCAGCGACGCAAACGGCGCCGCGCTCACGCCCCCGTCCCGCGTCGTGATGAACACCTCGAGCTCCGGGGCGATCGCCTTGAGCGGTGGGAACGTGCCCACCGTGATTCCTTTGCGCGTGATCCATTCCATAATTGTTCTATTGACAACCTGCGACCGGATAAGGATAGCTTATCGCGTGATCTTTTCAACGTTTGTCGGAGGGTACGCATGAGTTTTTTTGAAGGGTATCGCTGCGCCGCGTGCGGGCGCGAGGTCCCCGGCGCTTCCCCGGTGGGCGAATGCCCGGCCTGCGCCGGAGCGCTCCTGTGCGTGTACGACACCGCGGGGCTTCGAAAGAGCATGGCGCTCGCCGGCCATCCGTCGTGGGCGGGGGGGAAGGGAGTCTGGCGCTACCGTCATCTCCTTCCCCGCTTCGCCGAAGAGATAACGCTCGGCGAGGGAAATACCCCGCTCATTCGCGCGGAACGTCTCGGGAGCGCGATCGGCGCGCGCGAGCTCTACGTCAAGGACGAGTCCTCGAACCCGACGGGTTCGTTCAAGGCCCGAGGGATGGCAGTCGCCGTTTCGCGCCTCCGCGCGCTCGGGGTCGAAACGGCCTTCGTCCCTTCGGCGGGGAACGCGGCGCTGGCGCTCGCCGCGTACGGGGCGGCGGCCGGCATCCGCACGCACGTCTTTCTACCCTCCGAAACCCCCTCCGGCGTCGCCGAGGAATGCCGCATCTACGGCGCCCAGGTCACCGTCGTGCCGGGGATCCTGAGCGACGCGGCGAAGGCTCTCGACGCCGCGGTCACCGGGGATCGCACCGGCGTCGTGAGCACGTTCCGCGAGCCCTGCCGCGTCGAGGGGAAGAAGACGATGGCCTTCGAAATCGAGGAGGAGATCGAGCCCGACTGGATCATCTTTCCCACGGGAGGCGGCACGGGGATCGTCGCGTTCTGGAAGGCCTATCGGGAGCTCGAGGCACTCGGCGTTTTGCGCAGACCCATGCCGCGGCTCGCCGTCGTGCAGGCCGCGGGCTGCGCCCCTCTCGTCAAGGCGTTCGGGGAGGGCAGAGACAGGGCGGAGCCGTGGAAGGATCCCGTGACGGTCGCCTCGGGAATCCGCGTCCCCTCGTCGCGGGCCGATATGCTGATACTCCGTTCACTTCGGGAGAGCGGTGGGGCGGTGGTCGCGGTTACGGACGGTGAGATCATTGCAGCGGTCAAGGAGATCGCGGTCGCGCTCGGTGTCTTTCCCTCGCCCGAGGGCGCCGCGACGTGGGCCGGCCTCAAGCGCCTCGTGCGCACGGAAATAGTGAGCCCCTCCGCGCGCATCGTCATCGTCAACACCGCGGGAGGGGCTCGGTATCGATTCCTGCTCGATTCCTCCGGGTCGTAATCAGCGTGATCGCGAACGCCCGGCCGGCGCCGGAGCGCCCGATGTCCTCGCGCTCGCCGCGGCGGGGGCCGCCGCGCGGCTCACGGTTCGCGCCGCTCCGCCGTAACCCCGCGCGGGCGCGGGGCTCCAGCCGCGCGAGTTATCGCGTCCGGAGCGGTTCATCGAGACATCGGATGAGACGCGTCTCCTGTCGCTGCTCGAACCGGAACGGTCGACGCTCCCCGAGCGACCGCGCGTCGAGGAACCGGAAGATCTGGAGCGTGTCGATTCGCCTCTGCCGGAATCAGACGATCTCCGTCCGGGATCCGCGTGTCTGATGACGTCCCGTCCGCCCTCGCCGCTCCTCTGACGCGGCGACTCCTGGCGCGGGCGCTCGAGGCGCGGAGCGTTGGTTCTCTGGTTCACGCTCGGCAGCCGCCTGCTCACCGGTTCCCGTGTCTGGCCCGATTCCCTCGTACGCAGTTCCCGATTCGCGGTGCGACTCATGCTGCGCCGTTCCCCCCCGTTGCCGTAGATCCTCGTCCGGGTCAGCTCGCGGTTCCGCACGAGGCCGGCTCTTCCTACGACCGCTGTGCGTCCGGCGGTGCGCTCGATGGCTCTTCGCTCGAGCGTCGAGCGTTCAAGCCTCCGCGCGACATCACGGTTCCCCGTCTGAACGAGGCGGCTCCCGGCGACGGCGCGAACCCTGTGGATATCGGCGCTGGTCCTCGCATAGTCGAGGGGCCGCTTCACGGCGTTCTGACCGCCGTAGATCGGCCGCCAATTGCGACCGCACCGTCCCCAGTCCGATTGGCAGTACGACCAGTCGTTCCAGTACGGTCCCCACCACGGGTACCGGTAGTGGTACGCCCAGTAGTACGATGGCGGGTACCACCAGCCGTAGCTCGGCCACCAGTAGTTATCGCCCCAGTTGAAGCCCCAGTTGAAATCCCACCAGAACGGATCCCAGTAGAAGGGGTCAAAGGCGATCAGCGTGGGGCCCCCGGAGCCCCAGAATGGATGGCCGGGGTAGTCGACCGTGAGGTAGAGATGCGTTGCGTCTCCGTTATTGTCCTCATTGTCCGTGTCCGTATCCCTGCCGAGCCACTTGTCGCTGTAGCGGTCGGATGAATAGGTTGTGTCCTCATTCGAATTCTCCGCGACATGCTTGACGTCGTAGAGCGGCGGATACGGATAGTGCGGATCCTCCTCGTACGAGATCTTCTCGATGACGATCTCGGGGCATTCCATCGCGTACGGGTCGGGGAGCTTTTCCGGGCTGTGGCACTTCGAGCACAGGTACCGCGGATACTCCACGTGCTTGTTGATATAGAAGTAGGTGAAGTCCGTCGCGGGCGGATCATTCTCGGCCCCGTTCACGAGCTCCTCGTCGATCATGTTGAAGGCGAGGTACGGGTCGAGATCGACGCGGAACCGCTTCTCGTCGGAGAGCGATCCGTTACGGGCGAGGAAGTAGAGCTCATTGTCATTGATCCTGGCAGGATCGGTGACCGCGACGGCATGGATGTACTCGACGCCCGTTGTTTGACCGGCCGTCCAGATCACACCATTTCCGGGCGGGGGCATAAAATAGTCCTTGCGCCCCTCCGAGAGAACGAGACGTCCGTCCTCGGGGTAGAGGAGCTGCACGTTCCCGTCGACATCGACATCATACAGGACGACATACGCGTCTTTCGTCGTCTGGAAGGAAAGCCGTATTTCGTTACCGGGACGATATACCGCCCCCTTCTCTCCGAGCATGTTGACGTTGACGGCGAGCTCACCCGGACCGGGTGTGCTCGAAATGGCGCTGCCCTTCTTGAGGTCGACCGCATGGCTCTGGGATGTAAGAGATACGATCAGGACGGCAAGAAGGAAGAGACACGCAATACGTTTCATGGCTCTCGCTCCTTCTCCAGGGGAGGTTTCATTGTATCGGTCTAACCACGGGGTTCGGGACCTTCTCACTCTCGCATAATCACCCACTATTATTATAATCCTCCCGGAGGTGTTTTACAAGGCCAACAGTCCTTTCTTCCGCCTGCGGCATAATATATTTACGACAGTGATTCCCCGCCTGTTTCGGGGGGCCGGCGACTTTTCGGGCCGAGGCGACCGTTCTAACGCTATGGGATTCCTGGAGCTAAATGTGCCTCGAAGATACCGAAACATGCTTGACCGTACGCGGGTACTATAGTACGTTGCCCGAAAGCGTCTTCAAAGGAATGAGTATGCGACGTATCCTTGCCCTCTTCGTCATATTATGCGTCGCCGCCCCGGCGGCGTTCGCTCAGACCGATATATTCCTCAAGACCGAGCGGGCGGGGCGCGGGAAGGTGCCGATCGTGATCGCCGATATCGAAGCCGCCTCCCCGAGGGAGCGCGGGAGCGCAGGCACGATCACGAGCGTCATCAGAAGCGATCTCGGATTCTCCGGGCTCTTTCAAACCCTGAACCCCGGCGGGGGCGGAGCGGCGGGTGACGGGGGAGGCGCGGGCGCCCGTTTCGAGGGAACGCTCGTCGCGCAGGGAGGTGCCTTCTCTCTCGATGCGAAGCTCCTCGATCTCGCGAGCAAGGAAACCATTTTCAGCAAGCGTTACCAGTTCGGAGCGGACGCGACGAGGCTCGTCGCGCACCGCCTGAGCGACGAGATCGTCTATTTCCTCATCGGCGAACGCGGTGTCGCGACGACCCGCATCCTCTTCCGGCGGACGCAGGGGGCATACAAGAACCTCTTCCTCGTCGACTACGACGGGTACGGTGAGCGGCAGATCACGAAGGACGATCTCGTCATCTCCCCGCTCTGGCTCGACGGCGCGAGGTTCTGCTACACGTCCGACCGCCGGCAGAACTGGGACTGTTATCTCGTCGATCTCTCGAACGGCACGAAGTACCTCATGACGCGCTGGAGCGGGATCAACATCGCGGGAAGCTATTTCGCCCCGCGCGACGAGCTGCTCATGACCTTGAGCGTGAACGGGAACCACGAGATCTACGTGCTCAATGCATCGGGCAAGATTCTCAGGCGCCTCACGAGGAACCGCGCCATCGACATATCGCCGACCTGGTCGCCGAACGGCTCCGAGATCGCGTTTGTCTCCGATCGCGGCGGCACGCCGCAGATCTACATCATGGACGGCTACGGAGGCGGCGTGCGCCGCCTCACGGGGAACGGCTCCTACAATCAATCCCCTGCATGGTCGCCGCGGGGCGACCTCATCGCGTACGCCTCCCGCGAGGGGAATCTGTTCCGGCTCAAGCTCATCTCTCCCGACGGGCTCGACGAAGAGACGCTCACGGACGACAACCTGAGCTACGAGGACCCGTGCTGGGCCCCCGACGGGCGGCATATCGCCGCGACGGTAACGGAGGGGGGCGCACACTACATCGTCGTCATCGACATCGACACGAGGGAACGGCGGCGTCTCGCGCGCGGGGAATTCGCCGACTGGTCGCCGCTCGCGGGGGAACGAACGCTCACGCCGGCGCGACGCGAGTGACGCGCGCAAAAAAAGGGTTCCCATACATACGGGGCCCATGTATCATCCGCGCGGGTGCCCACGGTGGGTGGCCCGGGCGTTCGGATGGTGGTGGCGCACCGCGCCCGCGATCTTTCGGTCAAGGGGTTGGATTTCGACAAGGAGGTCGGTGATGTCGCGGTACAAATGGTTGATACTGGCGCTCGCGATTGCGATCGTGCTGAGCCCCGCGTGCGCGAAGAAGCATGTCACGCCGTTGGAGAAGCCCGTGGAGCAGACTTCTCCGCCGGTCATTCCTCCGCCGATCGAGCAGCAGCAGGGCGAGAATCCACCGGTCATTCAGGAGAAACCGGTCGAGATCGCCCTCGGGGACGCTTTCTTCGATCTCGAAAAGTACGTGATCGATGATGAGTACAGGTCGGTGCTCACGAAAAACGCCGAGCTCCTCATGGCCAATCCCTCGAGAAAGCTTCTCGTCGAGGGGCACTGCGACGAGCGCGGCACGATCGAGTACAATATGGCCCTCGGCGAGAAACGGGCGAAGGCTGTCATAGATTTCTACACGACATACGGCGTCAAACCCGATCGTCTCACCATGATCAGCTACGGCAAGGAACGTCCCTTCGATCCGGGGCACGATGAGGCGGCGTGGGCGAAGAACCGCCGCGCGCACATGGTGCTCCAGTAGGTTGGAAGCTATGAAGCAATGGATCGTTCGCACACTCGTCTGCGCGCTCCTCGTGTTCCTCGTCGCGATCTCGGGAGGCTGCTGGGGGCGCAAGTTCTTCAGGATGCCTTCCGAGACCCTCGATACGTCGGTGAAGGTCGACTCCCTTCTGAGGGAGAACGCGATGCTTCGGGAGCGCATATCGAGTCTCGAGCGCGCGCTCGCGGAGGATCAGGAGTTCGCGCGGGGAGCGAATGCACAGCGGAAGATGGATCTCGACGAGCTCAAGGATCAGCTCAATGCCCTCCAGGAGATGCTGCGCGAAGCGCAGCAGAGCTCCCCGTTCAGGCCCGCCGAGCGGCCGAGGGTCACGCGCCCCGATACGACGCGCGCGCAGCCGAAGACGCCGCCGGGGGGATACGGGGGAGCGGGCGGTGCCTCGGCGGTGAACGCCGCGGGACGTGATACGCTCGTGACGGCGTCCCGGCCACTGGCGAAGGACAGCCTTCGGGGGGCCGGCGGCGCAGCGGATACGGCGGGGGGCCTCGCGGCCCCCGTTCCGCCTCCGGAGGCGGTGTATCGGCAGATCTATCTCGACTACAACCGGCGCCAGTACCAGGTCGCCCTCGACGAGTCCGAGTCGTTTCTCGCCGAGTATCCCGACGATCCTCGCGGCGAGGAAGTGCTCTTCATCAGAGGCCAGTGTCTCATGGAACAGACCGCGTACTTGGACGCGTTGAAGGAGTTCTCGACCCTCCTCCAGGAGTATCCGAAGGGGAAACGCGCTCCGGGAGCCCTTCTCAGGACCGCCATCTCGTACGACGCGATGGGGCAGAAGGAGCTCGCCGCGGGCGTCGCGCGGCGCCTGCTCAAGGAATACCCTCAGAGCGAGGAGGCGAAGGCCGCCGAGGAGCGGTTCGGAGCAGTCCTCAAGCAATGACGCCTTCACGCGCGCGGCGCCGCGCCGCGACCTCCCCGGACGGCTCCGCATCGTCCGCATGAGCGCTATGAACGGCACAGACACTATCGGTCAACACTTTCCGCTCATCGTATGGCTCGCGGTCCTGCTTCTTTTCTCGGCGTTCTTTGCCGCCGCGGAGACCGCGTATTTCTCGATATCCCGTTCGGCGGCGGCCCAGATGGAAAAGGGGAGGAGGCGCGAGCGGATGGCCGCGCATATTCTCCGCGATCCGCGCATGCTCCTCGTCACCGTTCTCTTCGGAAACCTCCTCGTGAACATCTCCGCGACGAGCGCCGTGACCGCGCTCGCGATCAGGGTCTACGGCGAGGCGGGGATCGGGATCGCCGTCGCCGTCATGACCGTTCTCATACTCCTCTTCGGGGAGATAACGCCGAAGAGCCTCGCCATAAAGAAATCGTCAGCATTCGCCGTGTTCGCTGCTCCGATCCTCGAGGGGCTTATGGTTCTCTTCACGCCCGTGCGGGTCGTTCTCGGCGCGATCGCCGACTACACGGTCGAGGCGTCGCGGAGGATCCTCGGGGAACATGGGGAGGCGTACGGCGCGCGCGAGCTCGCCGCGGCCGTGGAGCTCGGCCACCGCGAAGGGCTCTTCGGCGAATTCGAGAAGGAGGTTCTCACCAATCTCTTTCTCTTCACCGAGATCACGGCGCGCGAAATACAGACGCCGCGCCATGAGGTATTCGCCCTCGACGTCGAGACGCCGCTCAACGAGGCGATCGTTCAGGTCAAATCGCACGGCTTCAGCCGCGTGCCGCTCTTCGCGGGAGCGGGGGAGGCGATCGCCGGCGTGCTCTTTGCGAAGGACATCCTCCGCTTTTCGCGGGACGACCGCGTCCGGCTCGCCGACATTCTGCGCCCCGCGACGTACGTTCCCGAGAGCAAGCGCATCCGCGATCTTTTCGGGGAGCTCATCACGTCCCACCGGCACCTCGTCATCGTCGTGGACGAGCACGGATCCCATACGGGAATCATCACGCTTGAGGACATTCTCGAGGAGATCTTCGGCGAGATTCGCGACAGGCACGAACCCCGTGTCGATGAGTACCACCGCCTCGACGAGAACCGGATCGTCGTCGAGGGTGCGATGAGCCTGCGCGACGTCAACGAGATCCTCGGCACGCGCCTCGAGTCGTGGGAGGTCGAAACGATCGCGGGCTACCTCATCGAGAGCATCGGGAAGATCCCCCGCGAGGGGGAGGCGTTCACGATCGGCGACCTCCGTTTCCTCGTTCTCTCGGCGGAGGCCGTGCGCGTCAACAAGCTCAAGGTGGAACGGCTCCCGGGAAAGGAGGAGCGCCGATGAGTCCCATCGCCTCGGTCGCGGTCATCATCGTCGCCGTGCTCCTCACCGCGTTCATGGCCGGCTCCGAGACGGCGGTCGTCTCATGCAGCAAGGTGCGGCTCCACACGCGGGCCCGCGCGGGTCAATGGCGCGCACGGATCCTCGAGCGGCTCATCAACTCGCCGGAGCACTTTTTCTCCATCGTCCTCGTCGCGACGAATCTCGCCGTGGTCGTCTGCACGGTCATGGCGACCGACCTCGCGATCGCCCGGTTCGGACGCTCGGGAGCACTGATCGCGACCGCCGTGCTGGTGCCCGTCCTTCTCATCTTCGGGGAGGTCATTCCGAAATCGGTGTTTCTCTATCACGCGGATCGCGTGTCGATGGTCATCGCGCCGGTTCTCCAGCTGCTGGCATACATCCTCTGGCCGCTCGTCACGCCCGCCACGCTCCTCGTGCGGGTGATCCTCAGGGCGGCGGGCGCGAGAGGGAAGCGATTCAACATCCTCTCGACCCGCGAGGAGCTCGTGTATCTGTACCGGACGGGGAAAAAGGAGGGCGCCCTCGAGCATAGGGAGCGCCTCATCATCGACCGGGTGTTCCGGTTCGAGAGCGTCCGGGCGATGGATCTCATGATCCCCATGGAGCGCGTCGTCTCGATTCCCGTCACCGCCTCTGTTGACGAGGTGATCGCGGTGGCGAACAAACACACCTATTCGAGATTTCCGATCGTCTCGCCGGCCGACGGACGCATCGTCGGGATCATCTCGCTTTTCGATCTCCTCGGGCTCGACGGAGGCGAGAAGCTCGCCGCGGTCATGCACAAGCCGCTGCTGACGAAAGACACGGAGACCGCGGAGCGGCTCCTCATCACGATGAAGGACGAGGCGATGCACATGGCCGTCGTCGTCGGCGAGCGGGGCGAGGCGCGCGGCATCGTGACGCTCGAAACGATTCTGGAGAACATCATCGGAGACATCGATACCGACTACCAGGTCCCGCTGTCCAGGGAGGTGTAACGGCGGAGCGCGGAGCGGCCGCCGTGCGACCATGAAGGGATCTCGCCGGCGCGAGCCGTATCGCGTGTATCCGCTCCCCGCTCAGCCGGGGGCGCGCCGCATGGCCGTCCTTGCAGAGGGCAGCTTTTCCCCGCTCGGGGCGAAGACCGCCGTGTGCCTCGTGCGCTACGTACCGGGGGAGGTCGCCGCCGTGATCGACTCGAGCAGGGCGCCCTCGACGGCGGGGGACGTCCTCGGCTTCGGCGGATCGATACCGGTCGTCGCCTCTCTCGAGGAGGCGCTCGCGCTCAAGCCCGACACCTTCGTTCTCGGCACGGCGCCGCGGGGAGGCAAGCTCGCGGCCGCGGACCGCGCCGCCATCGTCGCGGCGATCCGGAGCGGTCTCCACATCGTGAACGGGATGCACGAGTTTCTGAACGACGACGACGAGATCGCCGCCCTCGCCAAATCCAGCGGCGTCGTACTGTGGGACGTGCGGAGGCCGCCCGACGACCTCGGTGTTTCGTCGGGAATGGGCTGTCCCGCCTGTCCGGTCGTCTTTACCGTCGGCTCGGACTGCAACACGGGGAAAATGACGGCGGCGATGGAGATCCATCTGGCGCTCAAGCGCGAGGGCGTGCGCTCCGCGTTCGCCGCATCCGGGCAAACGGGTATCATGATAGCGGCGCGAGGCATCCCCATCGACCGGGTCATCGCGGACTTCATCGGGGGCGCCACCGAAGCCCTCGTGACCGAGGCGTCGCATGACGCCGACGTCGTGATTCTCGAGGGGCAGGGCTCCATTCTCCACCCGGGCTATGCGGGGGTCACCATCGGGATGATCGCGGGCGCGCTTGCGAGCGCGTACATTCTCTGCCACCAGCCGACGCGGACGATGATCCGGAATTACGGGGTGCCGATCCCGCCGCTCAAGGACCTCGCCCGGCTCTATGAGCGTGCAATCGAGGGGATCTGCACGATCCCCGTCGCCGGGATCGCGCTCAACACCTTCGATCTGGAGGAGGACGCGGCCCGCCGGGCG
>DATCCP010000237.1:0-2417 GCA_036511215.1 Candidatus Krumholzibacteriaceae bacterium | reverse complement strand
CGCAATACACATGACATCGATTCGCGCGTATTGAGGAAGGAACGTATGAAATTCTTTCTGGGAATAGACGTCGGGACGGTGAGTGCGAAGTGGGCGCTCATCGGATCGCGGGGCTTGATCGAGGCCCTGAAAGCGAAAGACGGGAGCCCCGTCGCCGAGGTCTATCCGTATCCCGACGATCAGGCGAAGGCGATCGCCGTATCGAGCTACCGCCGCATACAGGGGCGTCCGCTCGAGGCCTCGGTGAAGCTCCTGAACGAGCTCTTTGATCACGTGAGCGTCGACGACATCGGCGGCGCCATCGTCACCGGATCGGCCGCGAAGCTCGTCGGGGGCGCCCTCGGGCTCCCCGTCGAAAACGAGTTCAAGGCCGCTGCGGTCGGGGCCGGCACACTCTACCGGGACGTCACCAACATCTTCGAGATGGGGGGCGAGAACTCCAAGTTCATCCACATATCGAACGAGAACGGACAGATCGGCATCGTCGATTATCAGACGAACGGCGACTGCGCCGCGGGCACGGGCTCTTTCATGGACCAGCAGGCGACGCGGCTCCGCTATCAGATCGAGGACGTGGGGGACATCGTGCTCGCCGCCGAGCGCACGCCGAAGATCGCGGGGCGCTGCAGCGTGTTCGCCAAGTCCGACATGATCCACGCCCAGCAGAAGGGGTACAAGCCTGACGAGGTGCTCAAGGGCCTCTGCGAGTCGGTCGCCCGCAACTTCAAGAGCAACATCGCGCGCGGGAAGTCGGTCCACGGAAAGACCGCTTTCATCGGCGGCGTGGCGCTCAATAAAGGTGTCGCGAGATCGCTCGCGAGCATATTCGAGCTCGAGGAAAAGGATTTCTTCATTCCGAAGGAAGGCGTGCACGTCGCGGCGATCGGCGCCGCGATCATCTCGGGCGGCGGAAACGGCACGGAGACCGCGGCGGGCGGTATGCAGAGAATCTCGGACGACAAGAAGCTTGACGTCTCGGCGCTGAGAGAGCGCCTCGCAGGCTTTCAATCTCAGGCCGCTTCGGAGTTCCCCGCGTTGAAGCGCCTCACGCGCGATCGCGTGCTTTTTCTACGAGACCGCGTCGACACGTACTCCTTCGACGGACGAACGCTCCCGGTCGACGCCTACCTCGGCATCGACATCGGCTCGGTGAGCACGAACCTCACGCTCATCGACGACGACGGGCTCGTCATCAAGGAGATCTATCTTCGCACCCAGGCGCGGCCGATCGAGATCGTGCACCAAGGACTCCAGGAGATCGAACGCGAGGTGGGGGACAGGGTGCGCGTCCGCGGCGTCGGGACGACCGGCTCCGGCCGCGAGCTCATCGGGGAGCTCATCGGCGCCGATACGATCGTCGATGAGATCACCGCACACAAGACGGGCGCCGCGTTCATCGGAGACACGATGATCGGGAAGAAGGTCGACACGATCTTCGAGATCGGGGGCCAGGACGCGAAGTTCATCAGCATATCGGACGGGATCGTCGTCGATTTCACGATGAACGAGGCGTGCGCGGCGGGGACGGGATCGTTCCTCGAGGAGCAGGCGGAGAAGCTCGACGTGAATATCGTCGATCAGTTCGCGGCGCTCGCCTTCTCGAGCGAGCGGCCGCTTCGCCTCGGCGAGCGGTGCACGGTCTACATGGAGCAGGACGTCTCTGCCTACCTGAAGAAGGGCGCCGCGAAGAACGACATTATCGCGGGGCTCGCGTATTCTGTCGTCCAGAACTATCTCAACCGAGTCGTTCGGGGCCGCAAGATCGGCTCGGTCATTTTCTTCCAGGGAGGCACTGCGTACAACGATGCAGTTGCCGCCGCCTTCAGCGAGGTGCTCGGCCAGGAGATCATCGTGCCGCCGTACAACGGCGTCATCGGCGCCATCGGCGCCTCGCTTCTTGTCCGCGAGAAGGTGAAAGCGCTCGATCTCAAGACCACATTCCGCGGCTACGATCTCACCGCCATCGACTACAAGCTCCGCGAGTTCACCTGCCAGGGCTGCACGAACTACTGCGACATCCAGGAGTTCAACGTCGAGGAAAATAAGACGTACTGGGGGGACAAGTGCAGCGACCGTTACCGTAAGCGCGCCAAGGTGCCGCGGAAGCCCGTTATCCCGAATCTCATGACGCTCTACAGCGAGATCCTCGAGCGCGATTACATTCCGTTCGTCGAGAAGAAGCTTGAGGTCCGTATCGACGTGTCCCCGCCGGGCGGGGAAGGCCGGAGACCCGTGATCGGCGTCGCCCGGTCGATGTATTTCTACGAACGGCATCCGTTCTGGGGGACGTACCTTCGGGCCCTTGGCATCGACGTCGTGCTCAGCCCCAAGACGAACAAGAAGATCGCGCATCAGGGGATCGAGGCCGCTGTCGCCGAGCCGTGCTTCCCGGTGCAGGTCGCACACGGGCACATCCT
>DATCCP010000236.1:0-3099 GCA_036511215.1 Candidatus Krumholzibacteriaceae bacterium | reverse complement strand
TCTATGGTACATCAACCTCATGGTGCTCGCGTTCAACATGGTGCCGGGCTTTCCCCTCGACGGGGGGAGAATCCTGCGCGCCATTATCTGGAAGAAAACCGGGAACGTGCGGAAGGCGACGCGCATCGCGAGCCGGGTCGGCACTGCCTTCGCGATCATTCTCATGGTCTACGGCGTTTTCAATCTCTTCGTCGGGCAATTCATCGGGGGGATCTGGCTGATCTTCATCGGCTATTTCCTGCGGCAGGCGGCGCAGTCGGGGTACCTGCTCGTGACGCTCAGGCAGACGCTCGGGAGTCTGCGCGTCTCCGACGTCATGCGATCGCCGGTCATCACGGTCGATGCGTCGGTCAATCTCCGGCACCTCGTCGACGAGTACTTCTTGAGGTACCACTACAGCTCATTTCCGGTGCTCGAGGGCGGCGCGCTCGTCGGCATGGTGTCGCTCAAGGACGTGAAGCAGGTCGAAATGGGGGCGTGGCTCCAGGCGACGGTTGGAGGTGTCGCGGACCGGACCGTAGTGCGGTACGCGCTTCGCCCCGAGTACCCGGCGGAGACGCTTCTCAACCTGATCATGAGAAAAGGCTACGGCCGCTTGCCCGTCATTGATGCTGATGGCAGGGTGGTTGGGATCGTTTCGCGTCGCGATCTGATGGAAACGATCAAGATGATGGCGTACCTGGAGGAATGATCTAGACCTACTGTCCCTCCGCGAGCTCCTTCTCTACTTCCTCCACCTCCTCGAGAATGACATTAACCCCGTACTTCTTCGTTTTCTTGTCCAAGATGTCCCGCTGTTTGCTCTTGGTATCCGGTTCCAGCCGGCTGTTTCTTCTCTTCTTTGGGGCGGGCCTGCGCTTCACTTTGCAACCTCTCCTTTCTCAAAAAGGCCTTTTGGTCTCGTGTCGAAAGGTAACCGGGCACTGATATTATAACAAAAACGATTCCGATTTTCACTATTTGCAAAAAATATGACAATTCGCGGGATGAAGGGAAAAGGGACGGTGGGCGGCGCAAAAAGGGCCGCCGGAACACGGCGGCCCTCGCGGTAAGACTCGCGATCTGCCCTGCCGGACTCACTGTTTCGGCGGCCGGCTTTCCTCGAACATTGCGTCATCGAGCTTCGCGTCGAAGGTGATCTCCTTCCACAGGAATTCGTTCGTCTTTTTTCCCGCGTCGTAGACGGTGATGTGGAAGGGAAGGCGACGTCCCTGGACTTTCCGGTAGTCCTCCAGAATGTAGACGCGCGTGCCCTTGTTCTCGATGCGTCGCTTGAGGACGTGCGTCTTTGCGTCGAGGTCGAAGAGCGTCGTGTCCCCTTTGAGCACGCAGCCCGCACGGAGGAGCCCCGTGCCGCTCAGCAGCGAATCGGGGGGAATCCGCTGCACCGCGAAGAACGTGTCGCACGCGGAGAGGTAAAACGCAATGCCGTCGACGCGCTCGAGGAGTGTTTTCAGGTTCGCCGTCACCTGCGGATTCCGTGCCGAATTGAGGTTCACCATCGACCAGGCGTCTCCGCCGTTATAGTAGTACGCCCTGAAGAACGGATGGTCGTACGCGCTGTTGTCCTGATCGATCTTGAGCTTGTCGGGCTTCTTGACCGACCGAGTGTAGTCGGCCTTCAGCGTGCCCCAGCCTTCCGTGTTCCAGGCGATCTGGAGCCCGTGCTCGACGCGCGTCGTCCATGGCTTGCTCTCGCCGAGCGTCTTCGATGCCTCTTCGAGCAGGCTCTTCGCGGAGTCTCGCGCCTCCGTCGCGGTCGTCGCGACGCGAGCGAGCGCCGGGGACAGAGCGAAGCACGTGAAGGCCGCGAGCGCCGCGCCGAGCCGCCATTTCGCGTTCAACGTTCCTCTCATCGATTCCTCCTCGTATCAGACGGTGAGCTCGGCATGCGCCTCGACAAGCTTCGAACGAATCGCGAGGCCGTGCGGACAGGTCGACTCGCACGGGCCCGCGCACGAGGCGCATCGCTCGGCGCTCCGGGAACGCGGGAGCTTCCGGTAGAGCGATATGGCGTTCTTCTCCTCGCCGTAGCTCGCGAAATAGAGCCGGTAACGGAGAATGTCCGCGATCGGCACGCTGTGCGGGCACGCGGCGAGGCAACCGGCGCAGCCGGGGCGGCAGTAATCACGGTCGAGGAGCATGCCGTATCCCTTGAGCGCCTTCTCTTCCTCGGGGGTGAGCTCTGGCTTGCCCGAGGCGGCGACGTACTCGTCGATCATCTCGACGCTCCTCATCGTCATCGCGATGCAGTCGATGTTCGGCTGCGCGAGGGTCCATTTGATGACCGCCTGGCGCACCGTCGCGCCGTTCTTCATGAACGGTTTGTAGTTGATCTTGCGCGCCTCGGCGAGGCTCTTCATGGCGACGACGGCGACGCCCTTCGATTTCGCCTTCGCGAGAACGGGCCCGAGCCCCTTCGTCATGAAGTTCATGCCGGGCTGGATCAGATCGATCGGCGTATTGTCGAGGAGCCAGTCGAAATCCTCCATCATGCGCGGGCCGTGAGAGCTCGCGCCCCAGAACTTGATCTTTCCGTCCTTCTTCGCCTTCTCGAAGGCAGTGACGATCGCCGGGTTCTTGATCTTGGCCGGATCGCTCAGCTTCGGGTCCTCGCCGACCGAATGAACCTCGACGCAATCTATGTAATCGGTGTTGAGACGCTTCATGCTCTCGTCGATTGCCTTTGTGATTTCCTCGGCGGTCGTTTTCGCCGTGAAGAGCTCGGGCTCGAGCTTCGTCGTGATGAAGAGCTTGTCGCGCTTGGCGGGAAATATCTTCCCGATCACGATCTCCATGTCGTAGTACTGGCGGGCGGTGTCGACGTAGTTGATTCCCCGCTCCATCGCGTACTCGAGGAGCGCCGGGTCCTGCATCGTCGCGTTTCCGAACCCGAGGTTCGAGGCCTTCCAGCCGGTGCGTCCGAGGTCGCGATAGTCCCTGATACCGGGTTTCGCGGGGGATGGCGGCGCCGTGGGCGCCGTCTCCTGCGGTCCCGGGAAGCCCGGAAGAGCCGCCTTGAGGCTCTTCGCGCCCGAGAGCCCGAGCCCCACTCCCACGAGCGAGACCACGCTTCGACCGATGAACGATCTGCGGGAG
>DATCCP010000235.1:0-5616 GCA_036511215.1 Candidatus Krumholzibacteriaceae bacterium | reverse complement strand
TTCGTCCGGACATACGAGTCGAGATTGAGGTGGAACGTTTTGTACGGCTGGATGTCCGTCGACGGGATCCAAATCTGGGTGGATGGGGTCGCCATGGCCGTCCCGACGGAGATCCCGCACGACAGTGCCGTCGCTAACACGATTCGGAGAATTCTGCGGGCTGGAGCGCATGTCTTCATCGATTGCTCCTTCTGGGTCAACCTCAGATGCTGATTCGCACTGGCGTGAGCATGGACCATGTCAATAAAGGACCGACCGCAATCTATTGATAAATGGTGAGTTAGGCTGATCGTGGCGCCCGTCATCTTGAATTTCTCAAGAAAGGCCGACGCGCCCCCTTGAATTTTTCAATGCGATTGTCAGGGTCGGCATGGTGGGAAGGGGACGGGAGGCACTTCTAGATGCCGTATTGCTTGCGGCGGCGCCAGAGCGTGGCCTGATCGATGCCAAGTATCTCCGCCGCATCCTGGAGAGATTTCGCAGTCGCGAGGACTCTGCGGATGTGCTGCTCCTCGATTCTCTCGATGCTGACCGGGTCGCCGATGTTGGGGGCTTCGTCGCGGGGGAGCAGATTCAATGGGAGGCATTCGACGCCGACCCGATCGGTCCGGCAGAGAATCGCCGAGCGCTCGACAACGTTCGCGAGCTCCCGGATGTTCCCCGGCCATGCGTAGCTCCGGAGCGCTTCGAGAGCCGGCTCGGTGAAACCGAGGAATGACCGATGGTTGCTTCTGCCATAGAACGCGAGAAGCCTCTCGGCGAGCGAAACAACGTCACCGGGCCGCTCGCGGAGCGGGGGAATCTCGATCTGAATCACGTTCAGCCTGTAGAAAAGGTCCTGCCGGAAGCGCCCTTCCTTCACCGCGGCTTCGAGATCGACGTTCGTCGCCGCGACGAGGCGCACGTCGCTCTTGCGCGTCGTATAGTCGCCGACCCGCTCGTACTCCCTGTCCTGGACGAACCGCAGAAGCTTCGGTTGGAGGGGGAGCGGCAGGTCGCCGATCTCGTCGAGGAACAGCGTGCCCCCCTCGCACGCGGCGATGCGCCCCGGGTTGTCGCGAACGGCGCCGGTGAAAGCTCCCTTGACGTGGCCAAAGAGCTCGCTCTCGAGAAGCTCCATTGAGAATGATGGGCACGACACGATGCCGAGCGGCATCTCGGCCCGCTTGCTCCACGAGTGTATTGCGCGCGCAAGGACAGTCTTGCCCGTTCCGCTCTCGCCGCGCAGCAGGACCGTCGCGTCCGACGGAGCCGCTTGACGCGCGAGGTCGATGGCCCTGAGCATGACGGGGCTCGTGCTCGAGAAATCGATCTCGGGGTGGGATTGTCCCATGTCGTTCTGAAGCGCCGCAACCCTCTGCTCGAGGGTCCGCATCTCGAAGACCTTTCGCACGGCGAGCTCGATCTGCGCCGGCGTGAAAGGCTTCGGGACGTAGTCCGCAGCCCCGCGCCTCATTGCTTCGACGGCCGTGCCGATTGATGCATAGGCGGTAATGACGACGATCTTGAGCCCGGGAGCTGCGGCGAGGAGCGCGGGGATGAGATCGAGGCCGTCGTCCGTGCCGAGCCGCAGGTCGACGAACGCGAGATCGAAAGACCTTCGCAAGGCCTCGGCCGCCGCGTCCTTGAAGTTGCTCACGGCAACTACTTCGTGGCCCTCCGTCTCAAGGAAGGACGTGAGCATCTTGCGGATGTTGATCTCGTCGTCGACGACGAGGATATTCAATGCGGCGGATTCGATCTCAGGTTCCCCCTTCGGCGTCGCGCGCCGGCTACAAGGATACTCGAACGAACCGGGAAAATCAATTTACGAACTTCAGCTCGATTCTGATATACTCCCGCCCGTTCCGTCCCATTATGAGGAGCTTCTGTAATGCCGACCGCAGAACCCGTCCGCGAATTCAAGCATGGGCTTGGGCTTCTTGATTCCACGATGATCGTGATCGGTTCGATGATCGGATCGGGCATTTTCATCGTGAGCGCCGACATCGCGCGGACCCTCGGATCGGGCGGCATGCTGCTCCTCGTGTGGCTCGTGACCGGCGTCCTCACCGTGATCGCGGCCCTGAGCTACGGGGAGCTCGCCGGCATGATGCCGCACGCGGGCGGTCAGTACGTGTACCTCCGCGAGGCCTACAACCCGCTGATCGGCTTCCTATACGGGTGGACGCTCTTTCTCGTGATACAGACCGGGACGATCGCCGCCGTCGCGGTCGCGTTCGCCAAATTCACGGCGGTGCTTATCCCAGCGCTCGGCGAACGGCACGTGCTGCTCGAGATCGCCGGACTCAAGATCTCCGCGGCGCAGCTCGTCGCGATCGCGAGCATCGCCGTTCTGACCTTTGTGAACACGCGCGGGCTCCGCGAAGGCAAGATCGTCCAGAACGTTTTCACGATTACGAAAACACTCGCCCTCCTCGGACTTATTTTTCTCGGCGTCACCATCGGGAGAAACGCGGGCGCGTTTCACGCGAATCTCTCCCATTTCTGGCACGCGACATGGACGCACATGGCGGCGGGGAAGATCGTTTCGGTGGAGCCGTTGTCCGGTCTGATGCTCCTTGCCGTCATGGGGACCGCGATGGTCGGCTCGTTGTTCGCGAGCGTCGCGTGGGAAAACGTCACGTTCACGGCGGGAGAGGTTGTCAATCCCAAACGGACGATTCCGTTGAGTCTCGCGCTCGGCGCCGGCGCTGTCACGCTGCTGTACATTCTCGCGAACGTGGCGTATATCCTCGTCCTGCCAGTCTCGGGTTCGCCGGACGCGGCGGACGTCGTGGGCCGGGGAATTCAATTTGCCGCCTCGGATCGCGTCGGCACGGCCGCCGCCACGATGATCTTCGGCGATACGGCCGCCGTCATCATGGCGGTTCTCATCATGATTTCGACGTTCGGCTGCAACAACGGGCTCATCCTCGCCGGTGCCCGCGTCTACTACGCGATGGCGCGCGACGGCCTGTTCTTTCGGGGTGCGGGTGTGCTCAACGCGAAGGCCGTTCCGGCGGCCGCGCTCGTCGTGCAGGGAATCTGGGCGAGCCTCCTCTGTCTTTCGGGCACCTACGGCCAGCTGCTCGACTACGTCGTTTTTGCCGTGCTGATTTTCTACATTCTGACGGTGATCGGCATTTTCACCCTGAGAAGGAAACAGCCGAATGCCGATCGGCCGTACAGGGCCGTCGGCTATCCGGTCATTCCCGCCTTCTATGTCATCTGCGCGGCGGCGATAGCCGTGGACCTTCTCATTCTCAAGCCCGCCTATACGTGGCCCGGAATGATCATCGTGCTTCTCGGGATCCCCGTCTATTTTCTCTGGAGAAACCGCGCGAAGGTTTGAACGATCGCCTCGGGCCGAGCGCGCGAACATCTTGACAAGAGCCCGAAATTCATGTAACATAATATGGTGCATCGTGTTATGGCGGAAGTGGATGCGTGGGAACTGTCTGAGCGATGCGCCCCGACGTGATCGAGAGGAGGAGCTGTCGTGCTCAGAGGGCATTATGTGAAGGCCTGTTGCCTCGTCGCCTGCTCCCTCGTCGTGCTTGTGGGCGCTATCTCCGCCGCTGCGCTCGCGTCGGTCTACCCCCTCAAGAAGAGTGTGAACGGCCGGTATCTCGTCGATCAGAACAATGTCCCCTACCTGATCATGGGAGAATCTCCCCAGGCCTTGATCGTGAACGTCACCGAGGCCGAAGCTGAGATGTTCATCGCCAATCGGAGCGCCCACGGATTCAACAGCCTCTGGGTCAATCTCCTGTGCGCCACGTATACAGGGGGACGATCGGACGGCAGCACTATCGACGACATCCTCCCGTTTACGGGAACGATCCCATCGAAGTCCTCGTACGATCTGACGACCCCCAACGAGGCGTATTTCGCTCACGTGGACCGCATCCTGGAGCTCGCGGCGGACTACGGGATGCAGGTGCTCCTCGATCCATGCGAGACGGGAAGCTGGCTCAGCGTCATGCTCGATAACGGCGTGACCAAGAGCCGGGACTATGGACGATACCTGGGGAACCGCTACAAGAACTTCGACAATATCATCTGGATGAGCGGAAATGATTTTCAGGGTTGGCGCGACCCCGCGAACGACGCCGTCGTGCGGGCCGTGGCGCTCGGCATCCTGGACAACGACACGCGCCACCTGCATACGTCCGAGCTCGACTACCTCGTGAGCAGCTCGCTGGACGACGCCCCCTGGGCGCCGATCCTCGGCCTCAACGCGACGTACACCTACTACCCGACCTATGCGCGGCTGCGCGAGGACTACAACCGCTCCAACCACCTCCCCAACTTCATGGTCGAAGCCAACTACGAGTTCGAGAGCCTCCAGGGGCCGACGACGACCGCGCCGATTCTGAGAAAGCAGGAGTACTGGACAATGACGAGCGGCGTGACGGGACAGCTCTACGGGAACGGCTACACCTGGCCGTTCGCCTACGGTTGGCAGAGCCACCTCGATACTCCCGGCGCGGTTCAGATAGGATATCTCAAGACGCTTTTCGAGCCGCGCGCCTGGTACGCGCTCGTCCCCGATACGGCGCACACCCTCGTCACCGCCGGGTACGGCACGTATTCGGATGACGGGCACGTCGTCGATAACGACTACCTGACAGCGGCTCGCACGAGCGACGGCACGCTCGCAATCGTCTATACACCGGTCATCCGGACGTTCACCGTGGACATGTCGAAAATGAGCGCGGCCGCGACGACGCGCTGGTACGACCCGTCGAGCGGCGCCTATGTCGCGATCCCCGGCTCACCGCTTCCGAACGCCGGCTCGCGCGGCTTCACGCCCCCGGAGAACAACAGCGACGGCGACGGCGGCTGGGTGCTGGTGCTGGAGACACAGCCAGTCGAAACGGAGCCGCCGAACGTCACGCTCACGGCCCCGTCGCATGGCGCGACCGTGTCGGGCACGGTGCCGGTTGCGGCCACGGCCTTCGACGACGTTGGCGTCGTGGGCGTGCAGTTCCGAGTGGATGGGACGAATATCGGGCCGGAGGATCAGTCGGCGCCCTACGCGGTCTCCTGGAACACGCTGAACGTGGCCAACGGATCGCACGTCGTGAAGGCGATCGCGCGCGACCTGGCCGGCAACCGCGGCGTTGACTCGGCGACCGTGACCGTGTCGAACGCGATCCCGCCGCCCCCGGCGGATCACCTCGCGGCGGCGTATGCGTTCGACGAGGACGGCGGGACGACGACGGCGGACGAATCGGGCAGCGGCAACACCATCACGCTCCATGGTCCGGCGTTCGCGGCCGGAAAAAACGGGAACGCGCTCGTATTCGACGGCACGGGCAACTATGCCGAGGCGCCGAACAGCGCATCTCTCAACATCGGGGGCACAGGCTTGACCGTCGCGTTTTGGGTGCGGATCAATTCCATGAGCAGCGGTGTGGATTACGTGATCGTCGGGAAGCCGTGGAATGCGACGACGATGACGAGCCCGTTCTACCAGTACGGGGTCGAGTACTCCAACGGCTACAACAAGACGCTCGATTTCTTCTTCGGCGACGCGTCGGCGGGCCTCCACGGCCCGTATCGGATGAGCCCGACGCTCGGTTCATGGACGCACGTCGCGTTCACGTATGACGGGAGCACGGTCAAGGG
>DATCCP010000234.1:0-4258 GCA_036511215.1 Candidatus Krumholzibacteriaceae bacterium | reverse complement strand
CGGCGATACGGTGCGTTGGAACGTCAGCGTGACCGGCTACCCCGACACGCTGCCGCCCGCGCCGATCCTCGATCTCGCAGGCGGGCCCGGCGACGTGGACGGTTCGATCTCGCTCGAGTGGACGGCGCCCGGCGACGACGGGAACGAGGGAAGGGCCGCTTCCTACATCGTAAAGACCTCGGTTTACCCGATCGTGACGGAGGACGACTGGAGCCAGGCCGAAGGCAAGCCCGGAGAGCCCACACCGTCTTCCGCCGGAACCCGGGAGCGGATGAGCATCAGGAACCTCTCATCGGCGAGCTACGTATACGTGACGATGCGGGCGGTCGACGACTTCTTCAACCTGTCGCCGATCGGCAACTGCATCAAAGTTCTCGTGAGGGGCATCGACATCGGCGGCGAGGCCATCAACGCGATAACGATGGAACCCGTCGAGGGGATCGCCGTCTCGACGAGCGCAAAATCCGATACGACGCTCGTCGACGGGAAGTACATGCTGCGCAACGTTCCCTCCTTCACGACCGGCGTGAACGCGCGGGACGAGAACGTGTACGGACAGCTCGGGAACTACTTCGACTGCTCGATTCCGATCACGGCAATCACACAGCACATCGAAATGAACTTCTATATGATCCCCGCGTTCAGGCTCGTCAGCACCAACCTGCCGGACGAAGCCTACCAGGGACGATTCCTCGTATTCTTCAAGGGGATCACCTTGACGGACGGCTATCTCGGCAGGTCGACCGTATACAAGGGATGGAATCACTGGCCGATCTCCGTCTACAACCCTCCGATGGTCTACAGTAGTCCCGGTCACGGGAGTACCGATCTCCAGGCAGCGTGCACGAGAGGCCTCGCGGACTGGGAGCAGTCGACCGGTCTGGATCTCTTCACTGTGGTCGACTCCCCCGACGGGGCCGACGTGCTGATCAAATACGACACGGCGACGGTGGACCGCCACCACGTCGAAACGCCAGCGCTCAATCCCGACGGAACTCCGGCGCGAAAGGAGCTCTGGATTTTCACGAAGGATTCGGAGGTCCCGTACTATGATTACGCGGACCTGATTTTCACGCACGAGCTCGGGCACGTTATCGGGCTCGATCACAGCAGAAACACGGGGCACCTCATGGTCGGTATGACGATGCCGCAGGTTCAGCATCCGACGACGGATGAAATAAGAGTAGTCCAGATCATACACAATCTGCCGAATATCTATGACTATAAGAACATACTCGAAGAATAGGACACCCTGACACGTTAAGCATTTGACTATGCCAAAATGGCACACTCGGGCCCCGGGGGCTACTGTGCTCTCACCCGGCCCGGGTTCCTTCGGGTCGGATAATTTCAATTGAAATAGCTCGTTATCGAATGTACCCTTCCTGGTGCGGCTCTGGCACGGGGGGTGCGTGTGTATCCCGGAAGAGACGCCGCAAAGGGAGGAACAGCGTGATAAGTCTCGAGAAATTCACCGTGAAGGCGCAGGAGGCTCTCGCCTCGGCCCAGGAGCTTGCGTTTAGACGAAATCATACCGAAACGACGCCTTTCCATCTGCTGATGGCGCTCCTCGAGCAGGAGGAAGGGGTTGTCATACCCGTCCTCAAGAAAATGGGGGCCGCCGTTCCGGTGATCGCGGAGAGCGTCGACCGCGCCCTTGAACGGCTTCCGCGGCTCGAAAAGGGAACGGGGGACTCGATGCCGTCCATCGATCTCCAGGAGATTATCAAGCGTTCCCTGAGCGAGGCGGACGAGCTCCATGACGACTATGTGAGCACCGAGCATCTGTTCCTCGCCCTTGTCGCAGATCACAGCGGCGCCGGAGCGCTTCTCGCTCAGAATGGCGTGAGGCGCGACACCGTTCTCCAGGCGCTCGCCGGCGTGCGCGGTTCGCAACGGGTCACGGATCAGAACCCCGAGAGCAAGTACCGGGCGCTCGAGCGCTTTACGAGGGATTTCGTCGACCTCGCGCGCCGCGGGAAGCTCGACCCTGTGATCGGGCGCGATGAGGAGATCCGGCGCGTGAGCCAGGTGCTCACGAGGCGCACGAAGAACAACCCCGTTCTCATCGGCGAGCCGGGTGTCGGCAAGACGGCCATCGTCGAGGGTCTCGCGCAGCGCATCGCCGCGGGGGACGTTCCCGAGAGCCTCAAGGGAAAGAGGCTCCTCGGCCTCGATATGGGCTCGATCGTCGCCGGAACGAAGTTCAGGGGGGAGTTCGAGGAGCGCTTCAAGGCGGTGATCAAGGAGATCACCGACGCCGAGGGGCAGATCATTCTCTTCATCGACGAGCTGCACACGCTCGTCGGGGCCGGGGCCGCCGAGGGGGCGATCGACGCCTCGAACATGATCAAACCCGCGCTCGCCCGGGGCGAGCTCAGGTGCATCGGGGCGACGACGCTCGACGAGTACCGCAAGCACATCGAGAAGGACGCGGCGCTCGAGCGGCGCTTCCAGATCGTCGTGGTGCGCGAGCCGAGCGTGGACGAGACGGTGGCGATCCTGCGCGGTCTCAAGGAAAAATACGAGGTTCATCACGGCGTCCGCATCGTCGATAGCGCACTCATCGCCGCGGCGAAGCTCTCGCACCGTTACATCACGGGGCGCTTCCTGCCGGACAAGGCGATCGACCTCGTCGACGAGGCCGCCTCCCGTCTCAGGCTTGAGATGGACTCGATGCCGATCGAGCTCGCCGAGATACAGGACAAGATCACCCAGCTCGAGATAGAGCGGCGGGCGCTCGAGAAGGAGAAGGACGCCGCAGACGTAAAGACGCGGCTCTCGCTCGTCAAGGAGCGGCTCTCGGATCTCAACGAGAAGGCGGCGGGGCTCCGTGCCCGCTGGGAGAATGAAAAGGGCGCCGTCCGCGCGATACGCGAGCTTCAGGAGAAGCTCGACAAGGCGCACACCGACGAGCAGATCGCTCAACGCGAGGGGAACCTCGAGCGCGTCGCCGAGATCCGCTACGGCGTCGCCGTCGACCTCGGCGCGAAGCTCGCGGAGGCGAGGAAGCGGCTCAAGGAAATGCAGGAATCCGGACGGAGCCTCCTCAAGGAGGAGGTCACCGAGAGCGATATCGCCGACATCGTGAGCAAGTGGACCGGCATTCCGGTGAGCCGCATGCTCGAGGAGGAACGTGAGAAGATCCTCCACCTCGAGGATCGCATCGCCAGGCGCGTCATCGGCCAACGGGAGGCTATCGAGGCGGTGGCGAACGCCGTGCGGCGCTCCCGCGCCGGGCTCCACGACCCGCGGCAGCCGCTCGGCTCGTTCATATTCCTCGGCCCCACCGGCGTCGGAAAGACCGAGCTCGCGAAGGCGCTCGCGGAGGTGCTCTTCGATGACGAGGACAGCATGGTCAGGATCGACATGAGCGAGTACATGGAGAAGCATTCCGTCTCGAGGCTCGTCGGCGCGCCTCCCGGCTACGTCGGGTACGAGGAGGGGGGGTACCTCACGGAGGCGGTGCGGCGCAATCCGTATTCCGTCATCCTTTTCGACGAGATAGAGAAGGCTCACCCGGACGTCTTCAATATTCTCCTTCAGCTTCTCGACGACGGGCGTCTCACCGACTCGCAGGGGCGCACGGTTGATTTCAAGAATGCGATCATCATCATGACGTCGAATCTCGGAAGCGAGTATCTCAAGGAGCGCGATTCCCTCGGGGAGGAAGAGATCTCGCGTCGGATGATGGAGACCCTGCGCTCCTTCTTCAGGCCCGAGTTCCTGAACCGCGTCGACGAGATCATCGTATTCCATTTCCTGAGCCGCGACGACATCCTGAAGATCGTCGACCTCCAGGTGGAGGCCATCAACGCGCGGCTCGCGGAAAGAAATCTCACGCTGAAGCCCACCGCCGCGGCGCGGAAGGCGTTGGTCGAGCACGGCTACAGTCCGGACCTCGGCGCGCGGCCGCTCAAGCGTCTCATGCAGAAATGGCTCCTCGATCCGCTCGCCCGGCTCGTGATCGAGGGCGCCGTCTCGGATGGCGACACCATCCAGGCCGACTGGAAGGAGGGCGGCATCATTCTCAAGAAGAAATAGCTGCGGCCTCCGCGCATCCCCGGCCGGCGACTTCCGGCGGGGCTCTTCGCTGGCCGGCAGACCGGGTGTCACGTCCTGTTCAAATGCCAGTCTTGACAAAGGGTTAGATTTGGTGTAGAATTATAGCATCTTAGTTCTCTCTCCTCTTTCTCGCTGAGACCAGGGGTATTGCATCTAAAGGAGTTGCATTATTCAGCCGAGAATCAGCCACCGA
>DATCCP010000233.1:0-7740 GCA_036511215.1 Candidatus Krumholzibacteriaceae bacterium | reverse complement strand
ATTGACACGAGCCTGCAGAGCGCCCCGAAGCGTCCCGCATCCGTCGCGATCTCTTCGCGCGAGAGGGGCGATCGTGCGTCGAGCGCCTCCTGGAGGAGACGCACCTGCCGGGGCACCGGTTCCCCGTCGGCGACGAGGGAGACCGCCCTGAGAAGAAACTCCCGCGCAAGCGGTTCGTTCCCCTCTTCGAGGCACAGGCTTCCGGTTTCCGCGGCGACCGCGGAGGCAGCGCTCCTCTTTCCGAGAAGCGAGAGTTCGAGGCTCGCGCCTTCGAGATTGAATCTCCCGTTCTCGCGCTCCCCCTGGGCGAGGAGGATTCTTCCCTCGAGGAGGTTGAGGAGCGCCGTTTCGAGACGTGAACCGATCTTCTGGTTGAGCGATCGCGCCTGGGCGAGGAGCTCGATCGTCCGGGGCAGGTCTCCGAGCGCGAACGTGAGCTCGCCGAGCTTCCGGTAAACGACGGCCCGCTCCCTGAGCGATTTCGTCTTATCGCAGAGGTGGAGATCCTTCGTGTAGTAGCTCTGCGACTTCTCGTAATTTCCCTGAAGGAACGAGATCTCGCCGAGGGTGCCGTACGCCTCGGCGAGGAGCTGCTGGTTGCCGATCGTCTCCGCGAGTCGGGCGGCCGTGACGCAGCTCCGTTCGGCGTCCTTGAGTTTCTCGAGGTCGAGGTACACGAGGGCGAGGTTGAGATGCGCGGCGGCGAGCCCCGGGAGGTTCTCGTGCCGTTTCTTGATTTCCATGCTCTTCGTGAAGCAATCGAGCGCCTCAGTAAGAGAGCCGAGCGAGCGATACACGAGGCCGAGGTTGTTGTAGCTCGCGCCGATGCCGATCTCGTCGTTCGACTCCTCGCGCAAGGCGAGACAGCGCTTGTGGCACAGGAGCGCCTCGTCGTACTTGCTCCTGTTCCAGTTGATCGTGCCCATGAGGTTGTATGCCTGGGCGATTTCGGCGGGGTTCTGTTTCTCGTCGAGGAGCTTGTGAACGACGAGGCAGTGCTCCCACGAGCGGTCGAAGGCCCCGAGGCGGTAATGAATCCACGCCATGTCGTTATAGAGCTTCGCGCGCTCGCCCGAAAGGAGCTCATCGCCGTGCGCGTCGAGCGTTCTCTCGAGGAGCTTCTCCGCCTTGAGAAACTCCCCCTTCTTTTCGAGGATCTCGCTCTCGCGCCGCACGGCCTCGACCGCGAGATTCCGGAACCGCGCCGGATCCTCTTCTCGCGCGATATCCTCGCGGCACTGGCGGAAGAAAGACTCCGCCCGGTCCATGCTCCCCGTCAGCGAAAAGTGCGTGCCGAGCTCGAGGTAGAGATTGAACCGTACGTCGACGGGAAGCGCGCGATCGAACTTCCCGTCCATGTAGCTCGTGTTGAGGCAGTTGAACGCGGCGAGCTTTCTCCGCCGCATGAATGTCTGGAGGATCTCGAGACCCTTGAGGGCCGCCTCCTCGCGGGAGCCGCTCCGCGTGAGATGATAGAATGTGTAGAGCGCAGGGGCGCCGCGCTTCTCCCCGAGGAGATGCGCGATGCTGCGGTGGATCGATTCTCTCCGGTCCGCCGGCATGCTCTCGAGGACGGTCCGCGCGACCGACAGGCCCGCGGGCCGGTAGACGACGGAGAGATCCCCGTTCGAGAGGGCCGAGATCTCCGCGCGCGATTTCACGAGGCCGCGCGCGACGAGCGCCCCGAGCGCAGCGAAGATCTGATTTTCCTCCGGCGCGTAGATGCCGAGGAGTAACGAGAGGGGCGCCTCGAAACCGAAAACGGCGAGAAATCCGAGGATGGATCGCTCCTCCGCGGAGAGCGTGTCGAGGAGCCGCGTGCCGGGCGAGCCGGGAGCGGTCGGGGCGCCGCCGGCGCCGAGGTTCATCCGCGCGAGCGCCAGGTTTCCCGACGATTCGAGGACTTCCGAGATCTCCTTCTCCGTGCTGGATCGCGCCGCGCGCGAGAGAATCCGTCTCTTTTCCGCCATTCCGGGCGCGGGGAGGCTGATTTCCTTCACCGCGATCTCCCGCTTGGAGAACTCGCCTCTGATCTCATCGGCGAGGCGCGGCGCGCTTGCGTCCGTCGCGATGACGACGAGGTCGCACCGTTCGATCGCCTGGCACACGTAATCCATGACGTAGCACGAAAGGAGGGGCTCATCTCCGCGATCGTCGACGAGCGCGAAATCGCACGGCTCCCCGGGCTCTTTCCCGGGTAGATCATGGAAGAGCGCGAGGTCGCCCGCGATCGCGCCGTGCCTGAAGCCCCACTCCCCGGTTAGTCGGCGCGCGATGAATTCGAGGAAATGCGTTCTTCCCTCGCCGCGTGCCCCCGTGACGATGGCGAGATGTTTCTCGCCGGCGCGCGCCTTGAGGGCGATCTGTTTCATGGCCCGCACCGCGGGGGGGGGAGGAGCCGTGCCGAGCGGTCTGTCGGGGAACGCGAGAGCTTCGGGATGCGACTGCCCGGCGAGCGCGTCGAGCGCTGCAAGCGTCTCGTCGTACTCTGCGGCCGGTGTCTCCGGCCCGATCGTCCGGAGGTGCGCGGAGAGACGTTTGACCGATTCTGCCGGATCGCGGTCGAGGTACTGGGCGAAGACGGAGAGGATGCCGCCGAGCGCGCGCAGATCCGCGTATGGCTGATCGATCTCGGCGCCGGACGGCTCGGAAGCCACCGTTATTCGATGAAGGATCTCCCCCGGCAGGATGTATGCGACGGGTAGAATGCAGAGCGCCTCTCCGGCCATGCACAGCGATTCGAGTTTGAGATTGTGGAAGCAGAGACCCTCGCGGAGCCTCGCGAGGACGTATGAGAGGATCGTCTTCATGACGCCGGCCGCGCGGGCCGGTCTCATGAGCGGGAGGGCCTTCGTAATGGGCACGATATCCGTGTGAGGAAGAAGGAAGGTAAGAGAGCTGTTTACGTGCTGGAGCGAGAGGGTCGGCGCGGCGAGCGTTCCGGACCTGGAGAAGAGATGATCGCGCATCCGCAAGTCTTCGATCGATACCGGCGCATTCCCCGGCGTCTCGAGAGAGAAGAAGAGGTACTCCCGTTCGCTCAGGGAATCGGCGACGCTGTAGCCGTGCCACGGCGGATACTCGCCGAGAGTCTTCCTGACGACGTATCTTGAATTGAGCGTGTCCTTGAGATTCTCGCTGCCCATGAATTGTTCGCTCCGTAAATTTTCTTGACTGGTAAAATTACTTTACCTCAGAGCGGCGGGGGATTCAAGGAAAATATGCAGGTGGTTCGGGGGCGACAGGTCAGGGAATGTAGAGGAGCCGTCCGCAGTTCTCGCAGGTTTGGAGCTCGTTCCGGCTCACCGCGGAGAAGAACGACGTCGGGAGCTTCACGAAGCACCCGAGGCAGAGGCTTCCCGTGACGGGGAGGATTGCAACGGTGAAGTGCTCCGTGAGCTTCTCGTAGCGTTGGAGCATGGCCTTCGGCACCTTTTTCGCGAGCTTCTCACGCGCCTCCTGAAGCACGCTCAAGCCGGTAAGCTTGAAACCGAGGTTATGGAGCTCCTTCGACGTGGCCTTGTCTTTCACCTCTTTGATCATGATGTCGAGGTCTTGAAGAGCGATGAGGAGACGATGCTCGTCTTTCACAAGTCCTTGTCCTCCAGAATCTTCACGAGCGACGGGAAATCGGTGGCCTCGTAAAGGCTCTTGAGCTTTGCCGGCTTCTGAATGAGGCTGATGAGCTCGCTCAGGATCGCGAGGTACGTCTCGGAGCCTTTGTCCGACGGGGCGAGAATGAGGAAGAAGACTCTCGTCGGCTTTCCGTCGAGCGCGTCGAAGTCGACGCCCGACGCCGAGCGCGCGAAGAGCACGCTGAGATCTTTTATGGCGAGAGAGCGTCCGTGCGGAAAGGCGACGCCGTTGCCGAGTCCCGTGCTCCCGAGACTCTCGCGGTTCTTCAGCATTTCGATGATGAAGCGCTCGTCGGATATCTTATTCTTGAGGGCAAGGGTGTGCACGATCTCCGTGAGCACGCTCATCTTCTTGCGTGACCGGAGATGGAATATGCAAAGGTCCTCTTCGAAGAACGAAATCAGCTTGGAAGCTTCCATACTTTTCATAATATAGCACTGCCTCGCGAATATTGTATAGCAATTTCATTCTCTTTGGACAATATTTTTTGATGCGTTCGGCCGCGCTCGCGCAGGGCGGGCGGCTCGTGGGGGAGTGTGCTCGGAATGGACCTTCGGGAAACCGCACAGGGGCTCGTCGTTCGGATCAAAGGCGCCGAGTTCTTCGTTGCCTCCGGCTCCGGGGAGATCCGCTGCTCCCTGCGCGGGCGTTTTCGCGTCACGGGGGCGCCCGAAGAGGTGCTTCCCGTCGTCGGAGACATCGTCTCGTTCAGGAGTGGGAACTCCGGCGATACGCACGGCCCCCGGGGGGTCATCTCCGGCATCGAGCCCCGGAAATCGCTCCTCGCGCGGACCGATCCCTCCCAGAGGAACGGCTCCCGGGTCCTCGGCGCCAACATGGACCAGGCGATCCTCGTTTTCGCCGCGAGGGAACCGGAGCCGAGCCTCCGTCTCCTCGACCGGATGCTCGTTGCCGCCGCGTGCGGTCCGATGGACGCGGTCATCTGCATGAACAAGATAGATCTCGCCCTGCGCCGCGAGGACGTCCACGAGGCGCTTCTCTCGTACCGGAACATGGGGTACCGTGTCGTATGCACGAGTGCGAAGACGCGCGAGGGAGTCGACGAGCTCGCCGCGGCCATGGCCGGCAAGCTCTCGATCCTCGTGGGACCTTCGGGAACCGGCAAGACCTCGCTCGTCTCCTGTGTGCAGCCCGGGCTCGAGCTCGCGGTCACGAGTGTGAGCGCGCGAACGGGGAAGGGAATGCACACGACGACCCACTTCGAGCTCCACCGCCTCACGTCGGGCGGCTACCTCGGCGATACGCCGGGCGTCCGCGAGTTCGGCATCCGCGGCGTCTCGAGGGAGCGGCTCGGCGGCTTGTTCAGAGACTTCGCCCCTTTCCTCGGCGGCTGCAGGTTCATGACGTGCACGCACGACCATGAGCCCGACTGCGCCGTGAAGGATGCTGTCGAGAAGGGACTCGTTTCGCGCGAGCGCTACGAGAGCTATCTCAGGATTCTCGAAACCGTGCGGGACGAGCGGAGCTTCGCGAGCCCCGCCGGGCGCGGCGCGCAGCGCCGCGGAGCGGGCCCCTCGCGCAGGAAAAGATGATGGCGGCCCTTTGGGGGAGGCCGCCATCTGCAAGAAGGGATTCTGGGATGGGGGCAAAACATCCATTCTCTCCCATCTGATACGCGCGGCGCCTCCGGAAAGTTCCGGAGTTTTTTCAATACATGCATCCGGGGGGACACGTGAGCAGAAGAATCGAACGAGCCTCGAAGACGGCGCTCGCGCGCGCAATCTCTCCCCTTCTCTCGAAAAAGCGGATCGCGGCCGGTGAGCTCGATCGTATGCGCATCCGGAGGCTCCTCGTCATCAGGCAGCATAATCAGATGGGAGACATGCTCCTCGCCGTGCCCGCGCTCAGGGGGCTGAGGAAGAGGTTCGCCGAGGCGCGGATCACCCTCGTTGCCGCCCCGATCAACGCGGACGTGTGCCGGCGCAATCCCTACGTCGACGAGGTGCTCGTGTACGCGAAGGAGGAGAACCGTCGACGCCCGCTCGGGCTCCTGCGGTTCGTCGCGGAGCTTCGGAGACGCCGGTTCGACGCCGTGATCGTTCTCAGCACGGTCTCCTTCTCGGTGACGAGCATGTTGCTCGCGGCCGCAAGCGGCTCCCGCGTGCGGATCGGCTCGACGAGCAGCCCCTTCGGCCACGATCTGAGCTCGCGTTTCTATCATCTCGAGCTGCCGCTGCCCGGGGCGGAGGAGCTCGCGCGGATGCACGAGAGCGCGCACAATCTGTATCCGCTCTCCGCGATCGGCGTAGAGGAGAGCGATCTCACCTCTGCGCTCGTTCCCCGGGCGGACGAAGAGATCGATTGCGAGCGGTTCATAGCCGCCTCGTTCGGGGACGGGGGGCGCTTCATCGTCGTTCACCCCGGAGCGGGGAAGCGGGCGAACGCATGGCCTGCCGTTCGATTCGCCGAGGTTGCGACGGCGCTCCACGAGCGCTTCCCTCTGTGTCAATAATCTTGAGACACTCTCCCCTATGGAGTTTACTGTAGAGGGCGGGGTGAGGAGATGAGGATGAGTGCGACGGCAGTTGAAGTGGTATCGGCAGGGATAACGAAGGAGGTTGAGGTTTTGGCGAAGGCGGTGAGGCGGCAATTTACGGCGGAGCACAAGCTGCGGATATTGCGGGAAGCCGACGGCTGTACGAAGCCGGGGGACATTGGGGCGTTGCTTCGCCGGGAGGGGCTTTACTCCTCCCACCTGGTGACCTGGCGGCGGCAGCGACGGGAGGGGGAGCTCGGGGGGCTCGCGCCGAAGAAGCGGGGGCCGGAGCCGAAAGAGACGAACCCGCTGGCCAAGCGGGTTGCCGTGCTCGAGCGTGAACTTGCGAGGCAGAAAGCCCGAGCCGCGAGGGCCGAGGCGTTAGTGGAGCTCCAAAAAAAAGTGGCGGAGCTTCTTGGGACGGATCCCGGGGAGAGCGGAGAGAACGATTGATGGCGATCGTTTCCGAGCACAAGGAAGCTCTCGGGGTGGCCCCCGCCTGTGTGGCGCTTGCCGTGCCGCGTTCGAGCTACTATCGCTCGCGTAGACCGAAGGCGGTCAGAAAGAGACGCGGCTCGCCGAGGGCTCTTTCGGAGACGGAACGCCGCGACGTTCTCTCGGTGATGCACGATGAGCGGTTTACCGACCTCCCGCCGGCCGAGGTGTACGCGGCGCTTCTCGATGAAGGGACGTTTCTGTGTTCCATCAGCACGATGTACCGGCTGTTGCGGGACAAGGGCGAAGTGCGCGAACGGCGCGACCAGCTCGTGCATCCGCGGTACGGGGCGCCGGAGCTTCTTGCCGGCCGCCCCAATGAACTCTGGTCATGGGACATCACGAAGCTCAAGGGGCCCCGCACGTGGACGTACTACTATCTCTACGTGATCCTGGACGTGTTCTCCCGCTACGTGGTCGGTTGGATGGCGGCCTACCGGGAATCGGCCACCTTGGCCGCGCATCTCATCGAGGAGACCTGCCGCAGGCAAGGGATCGCGTGGGGACAACTCACGGTTCATGCCGATCGGGGTCCTTCGATGATCTCAAAGACGGTGGCGATGCTTCTCTGCGACCTCGGGGTGACGAAAACGCACAGTCGACCGCACGTCTCGAACGACAACCCCTTTTCGGAGAGCCAGTTCAAGACGCTCAAGTATCGACCGCAGTTCCCGGATCGTTTCGGCTCACTGGAGGATGCGAGGAGCTTTTGCGGGGAGTTCTTCCCGTGGTACAACATGGAGCACCATCACGGCGGTCTCGGGTTCATGACACCGCATGACGTGCACACCGGCCTCGCCAAGATGCGGTATGCCCAGCGCGAGACCGTGTTGCAGCGGGCGTTCGAGATCTCCCCAGAACGTTTTGTCCGCGGCCTACCGAAACCGCCGGCGTTGCCTCAGGAGGTGTGGATCAACAAACCAAAAGAACAGGGCAAATCAACCGAGGAGTTGGTCACTAAACTGGAAGAAGAAGTGTCTCATTTTCATTGACACGTTCCGCACCGCATGCCCACGGGCTTCTTTGTCTCTTGTTCGAGAGTCGAGAATTCTGTCCATCAGCTCGCACCTGTACCCAAATCCACAATCAAGGAACATAAACACTCACCCGGG
>DATCCP010000232.1:0-2266 GCA_036511215.1 Candidatus Krumholzibacteriaceae bacterium | reverse complement strand
CAAACGCAGCACGTTCTGTCACTCGAAAGCGGAGCCGGGACGAGGCCTGTGCCCTCGTGCCGAGCCCGCCCAGCCCGGCGTGTATGCCGATATGCGGACCGCGAAGTCGGCTAAAGCGGCGCGAGATCGCTTCTCCGCCTCACGAGACCCCCGATCTTCGCAAGGCAGTTGACCGGCCCGCCGAGCGCCTCGAGCGTGCCGTCGGGATATACGCACAGCCCGCCCCCCGTCGGTATGCCGTAGCCGAACGTCCCTTCGGGAGACAGCACGAGAAGCGCGCGCAGCTCCTCCCAGTCCTCCCCCTCGCTGTGTGTGTCGCAGAGAACCGGCGCGAGTCCCATGCAGGGAAATGTGCTCGACGTCGCGTCGTCGTTCGGGTCGTCCCAGGCGATCCACTCGCGAGCGAGCATGATGCTCCCCGCCGAAAGCCCGAAGAAGGGCTTGCCGCCCGAGCGCATCTCGCGGAGGAACGGGAGCATCCCGCGCTCTTCGAGCACCTGCATTCCCTCCTCCACGTCCCCGCCGCTCACGAAAACAATGTCGGCAGATTCAAGTATCGAGCGACTCTTCTCGAGCTTCGCCCGCTTCGAGGCGAGCGGGGCCAGGACGACATCCCCGGCACCGCAGGTGCGCATATACCCCGAGATCATCTTGAAGAATCCCTTGTCGTCGCCGCTCGCGGCGCCGATATAGGCGACTCTCGGCTCGGAGACGCCGCTCTGCGCGATTGCCCGCGTGAGGAGGGGATCCTTCCCCGAGCGGCGCGAGCCCGGTCCGCCCGCGAGAAGGTGGATGGGTGAGAGCTTCTTCGCGTTTTCCATGAGCGGACCTCCTCATATCGGTCGCGGGGCGAACCGTTCATCGAGCAGTCTATCCGAATCAACGGGCTCGGCGGCCTTTGTCAGCTTGTATTTTCCGGGCGGGTCGGGAGCGATCGCCTCGACGACCTCGGTCGTGACCACGACCTCCCTGCCGTAGAGCGCGCGCAGGACCTCGCGGGCGGCCTGCCCCACGAGGCGAGGCTCGACGCCCTCGGCCGCGAAGAGCAGGCGGCAGGCGCCCGGACCCGTCTGAATGAGCTGGTACTCGACCATTCCCCGGATGTCGCTCAGGGAACGATCGACGGCACCCTGGGTCACCGCATTTCCTTCGCTCGTCAAGGTGAGACTGATCGTGCGCCCTTCGATCGACTCGAGCGTGAGCCCCTCGGCGCGGCCGCAGCGGCATGGCGCGGATCCGTTCAACCGGACGACGTCCCCGATGTCGAAGCGCACGAGGGAGCGCCAGGGATTGCCGAAGGTCGTCACAAGAATGCGGCCCACCTCGGGGCCGCCATGCTCCGGCGCGAAGGGGAGGAAATCCACGTGGCACGATTCCGTCACCTGATGCAGATGTCCCGCCTCGCACTCCATGAAGACGTAGCCCGCCTCGGTCGCCCCGTAGGAGCTCGCGACGGGCGCATCGAAGGCGCGCACGATCGCGCGACGGTGCAGGATCGAGGGATTCTCATACGTGAGGATGATGATTGCCGGCGAGGGCACGCGAAGCCGGCGGCTCACGATATGGCGCGAGAGCCTCGCGAGGAAGGATGGATTTGCCTCGATGACGACCGGTCTGAACGCCGCAAGCTCCCCCACCATGCGATCCATGAGCTCCGCGCTCCACGTGCTCGGATCGGAGCGCTCGCTGAGGTAGAGGAATCGCCCGAGCGTGCGCTCATGCATTGCGAGGTAATCGTCCTCGCAGGGGAACCCCGTGCACCACGGGCTCGTGAGAATCGCCTCGTGGTGCTCCCCGACGGCCGCGGCCCGCGCGTGTGCGTTGAGCCGCCAGGAGGCCTTCTCGGCGGCGTCCCACCAGGGCTGATACCATACGTTCGTGACCCGGTCCCCCGTCGAGCCGCTCGTCTCGACGAGCTCTATCTCGCGCGAGGCGAGCCCAGCGGCGAGCTCGCGGCCGCGGGGCACGAAGCCTTTCGGGCCGTGTGCGCGAAGGTCCGCCTTGGTCAGCGCGGGGAGCGCGGCGAGGCGCGAGAACACGTCGCGCGCTGGCCCCGGGTCGAGCGCGCGCCAGGTTTCGTACGCCGTCGTCGAACCGAGCGCCTCATCGAGCGAGCGCGCGCAACGATCCGCATAACCCGGATCGTAGCGCAGGCTCGAGGCGAAAGACTCATTCGTGCGATTACCGGCGTCCATGTCCATTACCATGTATGATGCGATGTCACTTCGCAACCGGCTTCAGCACGAGGTCCTGGAAATCAAGATTG
>DATCCP010000231.1:0-5782 GCA_036511215.1 Candidatus Krumholzibacteriaceae bacterium | reverse complement strand
CCGGGAAACGATCAATGAACATAGCGATCATGGGAATCAAGGGCGTGCCGGGGCATCACGGCGTCGAGGTCGTCGTGGATTCGCTCGTGCCGCATCTCGTCGCACTCGGGCACGCGGTCACCGTGTACGGTTACGAGAGCTACACGAAACCCTCGGACGACTATTTCGGGGCTCGCATCAGAACGGTTCCAGGAAGCGACAGCAAGAATCTCGAGATGATCTCGCACATGTGGAACGCGGCCGTCGACGCGCGGCGCCGGGGCTTCGACATCGTGCACATACACAGCACCGATCCGTGCCTTCTCGCCTGGCTCCCGCGCCCGCGATACGGCATCGTGGCGACCTCGCACGGCCAGGCGTATCTCCGCAAGAAGTGGAGCGTCGCGGCGAGGTTGATGTCGAAGATAGCGGAGCACATGTTCATCCATTATCCCGATTCGATCACATGTGTATCGGCGCCCCTCTGCGACTACTACCGCACACGCTACAAGCGCGACGTCGCCTACATTCCGAACGGAATCACGTTCCGCGAGCCGCCCGGTATCGGATGGCTCCGGAAATGGAACCTCGAACCCGGCGGCTATCTCTTATCATCCGCAGGACGTATCGAGCGAACAAAGGGGCTTACGACCCTCATCGAGGCGTACCGGAACCTCGAGACCCATCTACCCCTCGTGATCGCGGGGGGCGGGAGCGCTACCGACGCCGCGTACTTCGATGAATTGAAGGCTCACAAGCCCGAAGGAGTCGTTTTCGTCGGCTTTCTCACGGGGGACGAATATTACGCCCTCTACGCCCATGCCCGCGTTTTCATATTCCCCTCCGAGTACGAGGCGATGTCGATGACGCTCCTCGAAGCTCTCTCCTACGGCGTGCCCACGGTCTACAGCGACATCCCCGAAAACGAAGCGGTCGCGCGCGGCCTCGCGCTCCCCTTCCGCGTTTCGGACCCCGGATCGCTCGCCGGCCAGATCCGTCGCGCTCTCGAGAACCGCGCCGAGGCTGAGGCCCTCGGCGCGAAGGCACGCGACATGGTCCGACGCAATCACGACTGGTCCGTGATCGCCCGCCAGTACGATGAGATTTATCTGAAGCTTATTCCTCGTCCTTGAAGACGCAGATGTCGGCCGCCGCTCGCCGCTCCTTCGGGGTCGGCTCCTCCGCCGCGTATCCGAGCGTGATGAGCGCCGGAATATCCCAGCCCCCGGGTATCCTCAGAAGCTTTCGAACCGCGCCCTTGTTGAACCATCCGATCCAGCAGGTGCCGAGACCGAGCTCGGCGGCCTGAAGGACGAAATGCTCCCCGGCAATCCCGGCGTCGACGAGGTGATAATCGATATCCTTGATGCGCGCGCCGAGCCGGTGCGTTACGAGGCTGAGCTCCATCGCGAGCGCGACCACGACGGGAGCCTTGAAAGCGAATCTGTTCGGCACGACGATACCGCCTAACGCCCGCTTCACGAGCCGGTCCTTGAGCTCTCCCTCCGTGACAATGAAGCGCCAGCCCTGGGTGTTCGACGCGCTCGGTGCGTGGCGGACGGCCTCGATGCACGATTCAATGAGCGCTCGCGGCACCGGATCGCTCCGGTACGCCCGTATGCTCCTTCGTTTTTTCACAAGATCGATGAAGTTTCCCACAGCGTCTCCCGAGCGTGTGACACCCCACGCGTCTGAATCTATTCACCCGGGCGAAGCGCGCGCCTGCGTTCCAGAAAACCGTCCTTGCCGCCGAGGAGGCTCGCCCCGCAGGGCGCCTTTTCAGCAGCGAGACGGCACATCTCGTCCGAGACCTCGCGTATCTCCCATTGCGCCGACATGTCGCTCCTCAGCCGGGAAAAATGGTAGAGCTCCCTGAGGTTCATGGCCAGCAGAACCCGTCTCCGGTGGCCGTTCAACAGGATGTACTCCGCCGCCTGTCCGAGATCGCCCGCATGCGACCTGTAGAATCGCTCCGAACGTTCCGCCGCGTCGCGAATCAAACGCACGGACCTCGCGCGCTCGAACGTATGCGGAATCGAGACGCCGAGTCCCGGATCGTACGGCTGGACGACGAGCGTCGCTATCCGGTGGCGCTTGAGCTGCGCATAGCAGGATGCCGAGACCGTGAGCTCGAACGTGAAGTGAATGTTCTCGAACTCGCGCCAGACCGTGTCGTGCGCCTCCATGCTCCTCATCGTCGTCGCGAGGATCGCCTCCCGCCTCCGCTTTCCGAGCTTCGAGGCGGCCCTCGCGGCTTCGGCCATCGGGATCCGGCATGAAGAGAAGATGATGCACGCCGCAAGGCGCACGTCCGCGTCAACGGTCGCATCGATGAGCCGCACCCGTCCCCCGCGCGAACGCCCCGTGGCCCGGCGCCCGCCTACCATCGCGCATACCTCCCGCTTCGCCTTCGGGGCCTCCAGGTCGTGGAGGCCCGGCTCCGGATACCTGATGAGGGACGGAATCAGCCCCTTCGACACCCTGAATGAGCGCCGCGAGAAGGCGCGCAGCTCCTCCAAAGGATGCGCGGCGAGCCTCCGGATCATGTATTCGAGCTCACGGGCGTTCACCGTCATGCCGAGCTGCGTGGCGGTCGCAAGCGGCATGAGATAGCGTGCATCCTCCTTCGCGGCCCCCGTCTCCTCTCCGCACGCAGCGATCGCCCTGAAGGCGTCCTCGTACGTCTTGTGGAAGCCGCTCGCGAGCGAGCGGAACTCCTTCTCGAGCCGGCTGCCCTTCATCTCGGACGGGACGACGATATCCCTCCCGAGGCGGATGTAGCGCTGCGATTTCTCCGTATAGGAAGCGAGCCTGAAATGTTCGATCTCCTCGACGGCGAGCCGCGAGATGCCCGTAATGTCGAGGTTCAGAACAGCGTGCTCGGCGACCGACGAGTGTCCGAGACCGAATACGATCCGTTCGTTCGAGGCCCGCGCCTTCTCGACGGCGCCTCTCGCCTCGTCCCGGAGCGCAGCGACGCTCCTTGGATCCCTGCTGATCCGGGCATATGACGCCGAGATCACCTCGGGGGTCACGGCCTCCCCGAATCGCTTCCTCGCCTCGCCGAGTATCTCGGCCTCGACGTTGAATCCTGCCAGATTCACTTTCATCGGCGTCCCGTCCCACCCGTATCAGAAGCTGAACAGCACGCTTCCGTAGTAGTTCCAGTTCTTCCCTTCATAGAACGTCACAAACGTCTTGAAGGGATCCCGGTACACGACATCGTTGAGCCCGTATGCCGCCTCGAAGGAGGCGGCGATGGGATAGCTGTAGAATGTGAAGCCCTTGAGGCGAACGTCGAACCCGACGTCCTTCTTGTTGCCGTTGAGATCGAGTTCATCCGTCGTCCACGCCTTGCCGGCCTCGGCGAAGGCCCCCGCATAGATCGAACCGACGTAGAGACCGAGCAGGCGCCGGTCGACGTTGCGCACAATGGGGAAGCGGTACGTGAGCCGTCCGAGCGCCATCCGCGTGCCCCCCATGCTGTAGTACGAATAGCCGCGGAGCCCGTCGCGGCCCCCGAGATAGAGGTAGAAGAAATCGTTGATCGTGCTCCGATCGATGGCGCCCCCCTTGACCTCGAGGGCGAGCGCGTGCCGCCAGAGCGGGAGCGGCACATACTCCTCGTAATCGATCTGATAGCGTCCGAACTCATCCTTGCTGTACTTCGGACTGAACCCGAACGAGAACTCGCCGTTGTGGAGCTTGTCGAAGGCCCGCGTGATCTCGAGATCGATCGTCCGGCCGCTCCGGGGGTTGATGTCGGCGTCGATTTCCTCCCGGACGCTCCGGTAGTGACCGAGGAACGAAAACTCGTTTGCGCGGTAATAGTTCCATCCCGCCTCCCCCTGGAATACTCTTCGCTTCGCGAGCTCCCAGACCTCGAGGTTGACTCCGTACTCTCCGTGATTGTACTGCAGGACCGCCTCCTCGCGGGAGAACGGCGTCGTCGGCTTGAGCTCCATCGCGCACGTGAAATACGCATCCCACAGGTCGTAGCGCACCTTGATGTCGAAACTCGAGCCTGCATCGTCCCGCGTCTCGTACGAGTATCTCGTGCGGCTCCGGTAAAGCTCGAAACCGAAGGTCGGCTTGAACTGCCTCGTCTGGGCCGAGAGATTGACGTCGAATTCCCCCTCGGGGCTGACCGCGAACCCGGCGAAAACGCTCTGCCTGTCCAGATAATCTCCCGAATCGAGAAACAGCCCGAATCGCGGCTTCCCCTGAAAGATCATGAATCTCGGATACAGGGAGAGCCCCGTGTACTGGACCCCGAACTTCTTCCCGCCGGCCCCCGCAGCGCCGAGCGCCCCCGGCGAATCGGGTGTCGCCCGCGCCCCGTTCGATGAGTCGGCACCCGGTGCGACCGATATCGCCGCGCGATCGCCCATGAGCTGCGTATTGTCGATGCCGGCATCGACCGGCACGGCGCTCGCTCGCCAGTTCGCGAGCCTCCGGATCTCGTATCCCGCCTTTCCATACCCGGCGAACACGAGGGCCTCTCCGGCGCTCGCCGGGCCGAAAGCGCCCCCAATGCTGTTCGTCACCATGAGGTCCACCGATGCGTCAATGTCCCGATAGTAGACGTTGAAGATGCCCGTCCGGTCGCTCGCGTAGAAGAACGCCGAGCCGTCGGCAGTCCAGCACGGATCGCGCTCGTCCGCCGCCGTCGCGACGAGTGGCGTTTCGGTGCCGCTCGCCGGGTCGATCAGAACAATGTCCATGTTTGACCCGTCGAAACGTGCCGCGAGAATTCCCCGTGCACCCCAGGAAAGCCCCATGTATTCCCGGCCTTCCTTCGGAGGAGTGATGAACGCGCTCTTCCCCGTCCCCGCATCGACAACGGCGACGCGCTGCGATCCCTTATCCGTCACGACGCACGCGACGCTCGTGCCCTCGGGAGACCACGACGGGTTTGTCGCGCGCAAGCCCCGTGTGAGTCTCTTCTCCTTCTTCGGGCCGAACGAGTAAACGTACAGGTCGTTCCGTAGATAGCCGTGCTTGTTCGCGCGCGTCATCCTCGAGAAACAGAGCCGGCCGCCGTCGGACGTTATGCCGAGTCGCGAGCTCGCGCTCCCGGCGATCGTACGTATCGCCCCATCCCCGGTGCGACAGACGACGTCGAAATTCTGGTAGTCCCGGTTCCTGTTCGAGAGATAGTAGAGCTCCCGTCCATCACGGCCCGGAACGGGAAAGAGGTTCATGAATCCCTCTCCGGCGGCCTTTTCCCCTTCGACCTCCCGCTCCCTCACCCTGGCGGCGACGGGATAGTAGCGGGTTTCGAGGTCCTCCCGCCACGCCCGGTAGAGCTCGTCGTCGCTCAGGCCGAGCACGCGCCTGCATGGCCCGCCGAAACCCCAGCTCCTCACGGAAGAAAAGGCGGATGAGAGCTCGCGGAGCTTCGTTTCGCCGAACCGTCTTGCGATGAACCGGACGAGGGAGAATCCCTGATTGTACACCATCTCCGAACCGAGGCTCGTTTTGCCGAAGGATCCCATCTCGTCGAACGTGAGAAGCTTCTCGTTCAGAAGGGCCGTTCTCAGGAGCATATCGCGATGGGAATCCCATATGTCGTGGCGCGCTCCGGCGCACTGGTACTGCGCCATGCCCTCCGCGAACCAGTTCGGAAGAAGCTCGCCGGGAACCGGCACCGAGACCTGGAGATTCGGATAGCCGTAGATGACGTCCGGCCGTTTCTCTTTCTCGAAGTTCACGGCCTGGAGATAGAGGGACGGAATCCATCGCGGGTACTTGAAGGAGCTCTGCACCGAGACCATGTGGGTGAATTCATGGGCGATCACGT
>DATCCP010000230.1:0-8858 GCA_036511215.1 Candidatus Krumholzibacteriaceae bacterium | reverse complement strand
CCCGATCTACTACTTCGGAAACGACGAGCAGAAGCGCGAGTGGCTCCCCCGCCTCTGCCGCGGCGAGGCGCTCGCCTCGTTCGGCCTCACCGAGCCAAACGCCGGGAGCGACGCGGGCGGAAGCCAGACGACCGCGGTCCTCAAGGACGGCGCGTGGCTCATCAACGGGAGCAAGATCTTCATCACGAACTCTTCATCCCCGATATCCGAGATCATCATCGTCCAGGCGAAGACGGGGCAGCGCGGAAACGGGAAGAGCGAGCTCTCATGCATTCTCGTGCCCAACAAGACCGCCGGCGTCACGACGAAGGTCATGCACGGGAAAATGATGTGGCGCTCCTCCAACACGGGCGAGCTCTATTTCGACAACGTGAAGGTGAGCGAGAAGAACTTCGTCGGAAAGCGCGGCGAGGGCTTCAAGCAGATGCTCTCGACCCTCGACCGCGGCCGGCTCGCGATCGCGGCGATGGGGCTCGGCGGCGCGCAGGGGGCCTTCGAGCTCGCGCTCGCCTACGCGAAGGAGCGCAAGCAGTTCGGAAAACCGATCGCGAACTTCCAGGCCGTCGCCTTCAAACTCGCCGACGTCGCGATGGAGATCGAGGCCGCACGCAGCCTCCTCTACAAGGCCTGCTGGCTCTGCGAGCAGAAGCGCCCGTTCACGAAGGAAGCCGCCATGGCCAAGCTCTACTGCAGCGAGGTCATGAGCCGCGCCGTGAACCACGCCGTTCAAATCCACGGGGGCTACGGTCTCATGCGCGAGTATCAGGTCGAGCGCTTCTACCGCGACCAGAAGCTCCTCGAGATCGGCGAGGGGACAAGCGAGATCCAGCGCATCGTCATCGCCCGCAGTCTCGGCTGTTTGTAATAACGCACCCGGAGGCAACGCATGGACATACTCGAAGAAGGCAAGGGCGAGCTCCTCGGCTTCCACGATCCCGACGAGCACCGCGCCTGGGTCGCGGCGAATAAATCCGTCGCCCTCGTCGACAAGCGGACAACGGTACAGGACGCGGTCGAGCGCTTCATCCCGGACGGCTCCTTCGTCGCCTCGGGGGGTTTCGGCCACATCCGGGTCGCGATGTCGATCATCTACGAGATCATCCGCCAGAGGCGGCGCAACCTCGCGATCGCCGGAAAGACCGCCGTTCACGATCTCGACACCCTCATCGGCGCGGGATGCGTTTCGAAGGTCGAGGCCGCCTATTCCTTCGGCCATGAGCTCCGCGGGCTCTCGGCCGCCGGCCGCCGCGCGGTCGAGTCGGGCGCGGTGAAGGTCGTCGCGGAGACGTCGAACGCCGGCTACCAGTGGCGCTTTCTCGCGGGAATGATGGGCGTGCCCTTTGTCCCGGCGCGGAACCTCCTCGGAACCGATACGCTGAAGTACTCGTCCGCCAAGGTCGCGACCGACCCGTTCACGGGGAAGCCCGTGACGCTCATCCCCTCGTGCAACCCGGACGTCGTCCTCATGCACGTGCCGCGCTGCGACAAGTACGGCAACTGCCAGATCGACGGCATCCTCATCATGGACTACGAGCTCGCACGCTCGGCGCGGCGCCTCATCGTGACGACGGAGAGGATCATCGACGACGCGGAGATCCGCCGCGAGCCGTGGCGCACGGTGATACCGTACATGTACGTCGACGCGGTCATCGAGGTGCCGTACGGCTCGCATCCGTGCCAGATGCCGTACCTCTACTTCTTCGACGAGGAGATCATCGGCGAATGGCTCAGCGTCTCGAAGACGGACGAAGGGGCCCGGCGCTTCTTCGACAAGTACGTCTACGGGGTGAAGAATTTCGCCGAATACCTCGAGCTCGCCGGAGGCTCCGCGAAGATCGAGCATCTCAGGCGCGTCGAGAGGCTCGAGGAGCAGATGCGGGCGCCGTGGCTCGACAGGAAGAAAGAGTGACGATGGAAAACAAGGGATACACGGAAAACGAGCTCCTCATCTCGGTCGCCTCCAAGCTTCTCGAGGACAATACCTCCGTGCTCGTCGGAACGGGGCTTCCGATGCTCGCCGGGATGCTCGCGCAGAAGACGCACGCCCCCGGCCTCCTCATCATCTTCGAGGCGGGAGGCATCGGACCGCAGATGCCGACGCTCCCGATCTCGGTCGGGGACTCGCGCACGTTCTACAAGGCGATCGCCGCGTCGAGCATGCACGACGTCATGTCGCTCGCCCAGGCCGGCTACGTCGATTTCGGATTCCTCGGGGCGGCCCAGCTCGACAAGCGCGGCAACATCAATACGACCGTCATCGGCGACCACGATCACCCGAAGGCGCGGCTCCCGGGAAGCGGCGGGGCGAACGACGTCGGCTCCTTCGCCCGGCGCACGATCATCATCATCCGCCAGGACAAGAAGCGCCTCGTCGAGAAATGCGATTTCATCACGACGCCGGGGTATCTCGGCGGTCCGGGAGAGCGCGAGCGTGCGGGGCTCCCGAAGAACTCAGGACCGTACCGGGTCATCACGCAGCTCGGCCTTTTCGATTTTGGCGGCGCGCGTAACACGATGCGCCTCATCGCGATGCACCCCGGCGTGACGGTCGCGGATGTCGAGGCCGCGACGTCGTTCGCCATAGAGGTCGCCCCGAAGCTCGAGACGACGGCACCCCCGACGGCACGGGAGCTCGACATTCTTCATAGAGAAATCGATCCGGCAGGGATAGTGCTGAAAAAGTAAAGTTTCGTTTACATAAATGTAATCGTTTTTTGACACCATAATATATTGCCGTTATTATAGATAAACCTATAGAACCCATGAAGCGTAAAATTTCATTTACATTTCACATTCCCTGGTCCCTGGCCTCATAATGGAGCCCGCCGAGGTGCTCGCGTGCAACTTCTTTACGCACAATATATTACGGGCTTCGCGGAACAATAAGAAACAATCCGCCCTTTTGGCACGCGCCTTGATATAGTAAGGAACTGGAAGCAGTCAGAAGCCACGGTGAGAAAGAAAAAGGAGGTTCGAGATGTTCCACTTCACACACATGAGTTTCATTGTCACGATGCTCCTTCTCGGCAAGAGCGTATGGGGCAAGTCGGTGTGGGGCAAGAGCGTTTGGGGTATCTAGTCAGAACAGAAAGTAAATTCCGCGGTTAGACAACCGGAGCTGGAGCAAAAAGCGGAGATCAGAGACCTCCGCTTTTTTATTTCTCACCGCCCTCGCTTGGCCACTTCCAGGGCCCTCGTTCTCGAGGGCCTTTTTTCTTTGCAATCGAGCGCTTCGATCTCCTATAGTGTCCGTTGAATCAGAGGGCCACGCTCCGGCAAGTTTCAGGAGGGGCGATGATCAAGCCGTCGATACTGCTCAGGGAGCTCAGGGCCGAGTTCCTCCCGGGAAGCGTCTTCCCCGTGCTCCTCGGGACCGCGATCGCTCACGCGCGGACGGGGGCCTTCGACCCATTCCTCTTCGCCCTCACCCTCTCGGGAGTCGTCCTCATCCACCTCGGCACCAACGTCTCGAACGACTATTTCGATCACCTCTCGGGGAACGACGCCCTCAACACGCAGTTTGTCCGCCCCTTCACGGGGGGAAGCCGCCTCATCCAGGACGGGCTCATCTCCCCCCGCGCGGTGCTGACACTCTCGATCGCGCTCCTCGCCGCCGCGGTCGCGGTCGGCGCGGTGCTCACGGCTCTCTGCGGGCCGTACATCCTGCTCCTCGGGGCCATCGGAATCATGAGCGGCGTTTTCTACGTCGCGCCGCCGGTCAGGCTCGCGAGCCGCGCTCTCGGCGAGCTCTTCATCGGGCTCAATTTCGGCGTCCTCGCGGTGGCGGGCTCATACTTCGTGCAGACGCGGAGCGTCTCCTTCGAAAGCATCGTCGCGTCGCTCCCGCTCGCCATTCTCATAGCGGCGATCGTTTTCATCAACGAATTTCAGGATATGAACGCCGACGCGCTTGCCGGGAAAAAAACGCTCGTCGTGCGGATGGGGCTTCCGCGCGCGGCGCTCGTCTACAGCTGGATCATGCTCGCGTCGTTCGCGCCGACGATAATCGGGGTCGTTACGGGGCTCATGCCGCGCATGACGCTCATCGCGCTCGGCGCGCTCCCCTTCGCGCTCAGGGCGATCGAGATCGCGAGGGGAAGGTACGGCGCCCCGAAAGAGATGGCCCCGGCCAACGCGCTCACGATCGTGTGCCACACGCTGACCGGGGCCCTCTTGACGGCGGGCTATCTCATCGTCCGCTGAAAACCAGCCGCGGAAGAGCTTTTGTCGTTTCGAGGCCTCGGGGTACGCCTCACGTCGTCATATCGAGCGCCTTCCGCACGGCGCGAATCCCCTCGATGATCTCGCTCTGGTCGTCGACGACATGCAGTATGTCGAGGTCCTCGGCCGAGATCTTCCCTTCCTTCACCATGTTGTCCTTCACCCAGTCCATGAGCCCTCCCCAGTACTTCTTCCCGAGGAGATAGACCGGGAACGGTTTGATCTTGCGGGTCTGAATGAGCGTGAGCGCTTCAAAGAGCTCGTCCATCGTGCCGAAACCGCCCGGAAGGATGACGAACGCGAGCGAGTACTTGACGAACATCACCTTGCGAACGAAGAAGTAGCGAAACCCGATGAGCTTGTCGATGTACCTGTTCGGACGCTGCTCGAACGGGATCTCGATGTTGAGGCCGACCGACAGGCCGCCCCCCTCCTGCGCCCCGCGGTTCGCCGCTTCCATGACCCCAGGCCCGCCTCCCGTGATGATGGCACAGCCGTCGGCGGCGAGCTTCGCGGCGAGCTCGCGGGCCGCCTGATACTCCCATTCGATCTCCGTCGACCGCGCGGAACCGAAAAAGGTGACCGCGGGCCCGATGTTCGCGAGGTTCTCGAAGCCCTCGACGAACTCCGCGAGTATCCTGAAGAGCCGCCACGACTCCTGCGCGCTTATCTCGTCGATGATGTACTTCTTGTTGCCGGGCTCCATGCGAACCTCCCGTCGATTGCGAGGAACCGCGATTCATCGAATGCAGATAGGACCTTGCATTTTCCATAGGTTAGGATACAATCCGGCGTGGAATCAAGACAATTGAGGTGGCCGATGCAAAAGACCGTTTACGGCGACACGGGCGGGCAAATCGAAACGTACCCGCTCGAGGAGTGCAGGCACTGCGACGAACGCGGCTGGGTGCTCTTCCCGTGGCAGAAGAAGGAAATCGGCATCGATACGAGGACCATTCACGTCGTTCACATCCTGCCCGGTGCGACGCGGGGAAACCACAACCACCCGAGGGTCGCGGAGTGGCTCTGCCCGATCGAAGGGGAAGGACTCCTCACGTGGCGATCCGCTTCGGGCGACCCGCAGGAACTTCATCTCGAGGCCCAGACGAGGTGTGTGCGGATCCGCCCCGGCGTTGCGCACGCGATCACGAACATCGGTTCGGGCCAACTGCTCCTCATGGCCGCGCGCGAGAAGGATCCCGAGGGGGATCTCACGGTGCCCGACAAGGTCGTTTGATGACATCCCGGATGAAAGCGCTCCTCTTCGACGGAAAGAGAATCGAGCTTGCGGATGTCCCTCGGCCTCGGCGCCGCCGCGGCGAGGCGTTGATCAAGGTACGCGTCGCCGGGCTGTGCTCGACCGACCTCGAGATCGTGCGCGGCTACATGGCATTCCGCGGTATCCCGGGGCATGAGTTCGTCGGCACCGTCGTTTCCGCCCCGGCGCGGCGGCTCGTCGGGGCCCGCGTCGTCGGCGAGATAAACGTCCCGTGCGGAACGTGCCCGGCGTGCAGGGCGGGGCTCGGCAAGCACTGTGCGTCGCGGAGCGTGCTGGGCATCAGCGGACGGAACGGCGCCTTCGCGGAGTACCTCACGCTCCCCGTCGAGAACCTGCACGTCGTCCCGGCCGGCCTGAGCGACGAGGAGGCCGCATTCACCGAGCTCCTCGCGGCGGCCTGCGAGATCCTCGAGCGGAACGTGATCCGCGCGAGCGACCGCGTGCTCGTCCTCGGGGACGGGCGGCTCGCCGCGATGGTCGCGCAGGTGGTCTCGACGAAGACGGCGCATTGTGCCGTCCTCGGCGTGAACCGCCAGAAGCTCGCGGTGCTGCGGGACCTCGGAATCACGACTATGTCCGCGGGCCGCGCGCGTGCGCTCCCCCGCGTGCACGATTTCGTGATCGAATGCACGGGGAGCCCCGCCGGGCTTCCGCTCGCCGCGCGGCTCGTGCGGCCCCGCGGCAGAATCGTTCTCAAATCCACCTACCACGAAAAGCTCGAATGGAATCCGTCGCCGCTCGTCGTCGACGAGATCACGGTCATGGGCTCCCGGTGCGGGCCGTTCGATGTGGCGCTCGAGCTTCTTCGAAAAGGCAGGGTCGAGGTATCGCCGTTCTTGAGCGCCGTCTATACCCTCGATCGCTGGGAGACGGCGTTTCGCAGGGCGCAGCGACGGGACACATTCAAAGTGCTCATACGGATGCCGTAAGCCATGTTTCTTCCGCTCAAGGATATCAACCCGACGCGGCGCAGACCGATCGCCACGTATCTCCTCATCGCGGCGAACGTCGCTGTCTTCATCTACCAGCTCTCGCTCGGGGCCCGGCTCGATACGATCTTCGTCGCATCGTACGGCGCGACGCCGTACGAGATCACGCATCTGACCGATCTCGTCGGACAGGTGACCGCGGGGAGCCAGCTCGTCCACTACCCGGGGCCGCACCCGATATTCCTCACCCTCTTCACCTCGATGTTTCTCCACGGCGGCTTTGCGCACATCGCGGGAAACATGCTCTTTCTGTGGATATTCGGAAACAACGTCGAAGGCATTCTCGGCCCCTTCCGGTATATCATCTTTTATCTCCTGAGCGGTCTCGCCGCGCACGCGCTCCACATCGCCTCGAACCCGTCGTCGACGATCCCGACGATCGGCGCGAGCGGCGCGATCTCGGGGATTCTCGGAGCGTACCTCATCGTCTTTCCGCGGGCCCGTATTCTCACGCTCGTCTTCCTCGGCTTTTTCATCAGGATGGCGGTCGTCCCCGCATTCGTCATCATTATCTACTGGTTCGTCGTGCAATTCATCCTCGCCCTCCTCTCCCTCGGTGGGGAGGGGGGCGGCGTGGCATGGTTCGCCCACGTCGGCGGATTCCTCGCCGGCATCGCGCTCATCTACGCTATGGCGGGGAAACAGATCTACTGGCTCCGCAGAGGCGGATCAATGGACGCCTGAGGCGTCACAGGGGCGCCGGCATGCCGTCGAGGCCGAGCGCCGAGGCGTCGAGATGCGCCGTCTCGCCGAAGGACCTGAGGCGCGGCTTGAAGTCGAGGACGATCGATGTGATCGAGGCGTTCGGGAGGGAGAAGCTCCAGAGATCGTCGACGTGCATCCTCAGAAGATGCGTCAGGTAGATGCAAATAACCCCGCCGTGCGTGATGAGCGCGGCGTCGCCGCCGGGCGCGGCGATGATCTCGTCCATGAAGGAGACGACCCGCCTCCTGAAGGCGGCCAGGTCCTCTCCCCCCTTGAGATTCACGGTCGAGGGCGTGCGGTACCACGCGTCGAGCTTCGCCGGATCCTCCGCATGAAGATCGTCGATGAGCCTCCCCTCCCACTCGCCGAGGGAGAGTTCCCTGATCCGGTCCGAGACCGTGATGCGGCGGCCGTCGCCGAGGGCCAGCCGCGCGGTCTCGAGCGCGCGCTCCGCGTCGCTCGAATACACGGCCTCGAGCGGGATCTCCCGCAGGCGAGCGCCAAGGAGCTGCGCCTGCGCTCTCCCCGTCGGGCTCAGCGGCACCTCGAGGCACGTTCCCTGAACGCGGCGCTCGCGGTTCCACGACGACTCGGCGTGGCGAACGAGATATATTTTCCGCAACGAGGGACTCACGGCTCACTCCCATCCGTCCGCATCGCTCCGGCGGAACGAGCGGCGATTCAGAGCAATCTACCAGAGTCTCCGGGATTTCTCAAGATGGCTTGCGAACTTCGCGGCTTTGCGCTACCTTTTAGCTACCGTGCGCGTCCCACGGGGCCGCCTCGATTCGGCAACGACCGGGGGCCGCACGAGCCGTTCCCGGAGGATACACGTAATGCTCCGTCGCCTGTTCCCCTTCATTTTGGCGCTCGCACTCGTCGTGCCCGTCGGACTGCGCGCAGCGAGCGAGCTCAAGCTTCTCTCGCGCACGCTCATCCAGGGACCCGCGAGCACCGTGACGTTTTCGGGCGGCAGCGTGCTCCTCGGAACGGGGGGCGGCGTCGTGATCTTTCGTCCCGGCGACACGCTCAAGAACCCGGTCTATGTTCCAATCGAGGGAGTTCCCGGCGGGATCGTCATGAACGGCTCGATCGCATACGTTGCGGCCTTCGACGGAGGGATCGAGGCGGTCGATCTGGCCGGCGCCGGCGCGCCCAAGAAGACGTACCGCGACGCGTCGATCCAGGCGATGACGTGCGCCCTGGCGGGCGGAACCCTCTTCGTCGCGGACGCCGAGAGCAGGCTCTTCATCTTCGACCTCACAAATCCGCGCGAGCCCCGCCTCAGAGAGATGCGGCCGCAGCCCTTCGCGGTCTACTCGCTCTCCGCGGAGGGAGACATCCTCGCGATAATCTATCCGAGGAAGGTCGTTCTCTACCGGGCTGGGGCCGCAGGGGCGCTCGTGAAGATCTCCGAAGTGGATGTCGCGAGCGACACGAAGAAGGGGCTCCTCCGCGGCGGCATTCTCTACATCCTCACCGCCCGCGGCGAGGTTCTCGCGTGGAATCTCCGGAAACCGGCTGCGCCATCTCCGATGAAGCCTCTTCAGACGAGCGGCGTCTCGGATATCGCGGTGGGCGAAGGAAGCGGGATGCTGCTTACGAACCTGCAGTTTCTCATCCCGTTCGAGATCGCGCGGGGCGGCGCCTCCGCCGGGGACGGC
>DATCCP010000229.1:0-2249 GCA_036511215.1 Candidatus Krumholzibacteriaceae bacterium | reverse complement strand
CGACCGTTACCGTAAGCGCGCCAAGGTGCCGCGGAAGCCCGTTATCCCGAATCTCATGACGCTCTACAGCGAGATCCTCGAGCGCGATTACATTCCGCTCGTCGAGAAGAAGCTTGGGGTCCGTATCGACGTGTCCCCGCCGGGCGGGGAAGGCCGGAGACCCGTGATCGGCGTCGCCCGGTCGATGTATTTCTACGAGCGGCATCCGTTCTGGGGGACGTACCTTCGGGCCCTCGGCGTCGACGTCGTCCTCAGCCCCAAGACGAACAAGAAGATCGCGCATCAGGGAATCGAGGCCGCCGTCGCCGAGCCGTGCTTTCCGGTGCAGGTCGCGCACGGGCATATCCTCGCGCTCCTCGAGCAGAACGTCGACGGCATTCTCACGCCGAACGTCATCGACGCGGAGACGGACACGCCGGAGATGAAGTCCTACATGTGCCCGTGGGGACAGACGCTGCCGTTCGTTCTCAAGCATGCGCCCCTCCTCGACGGCAAGGAGTCGCTCATGATGTCCCCCCTCGTGCATTTCCGCGAGGGAGAGCGCTTCGTCGAGAAGGAGCTCTGGCCGTTCGCGAAGCGCTTCGGCGCGGGACGCTCGCGCCACCGCCGCGCGGTCAGGGCCGGCTACGCGGCGCAGCAGATGTTTCGCGAGGAGTGCGAGGCCGCGGGGCGCGAGGCGCTCGACATTCTCGACAAATCCGGCGAGGCGGGCGTCATTCTCGTCGGCCGCCCCTACAACGTTATCGACAAGGAAGCGAATCTCGACGTGCCGGGGAAGCTGCGGGACTACTACGGCATGAACGTCATTCCGATCTTTTTCCTCCCGCTCGACGGGATCGGCATCCGCGACATCAACGACAACATGTTCTGGAGTTTCGGACGCAAGATCCTTCAGTCGGCGCGGCTCGCCGCCCAGAAGGACAACCTGCACCTCATCTACATCACGAATTTCAAATGCGGGCCCGATTCCTACGTGAAACATTACACGACCGGCGCGGCGGTCCGTCCGTACCTGACGCTGCAGTTCGACGGACACTCGAACGACGCCGGGGTCATGACCCGCTGCGAGGCATATCTCGACAGCAAAGGAGTCCTGAGATGGTGGAAGAAAAACGAGGGCTCAAAGGCCGCACGGTCTACATCCCCCGAATGTCGGACGAAGGAGCAAGAGCCTTCGCGGCAGCCTTCCGGTATCTTGGAGTAGACGCGCATCCCTCCCCCGAGGGGGACGAGCGGACGTACGAGATCGCGGGGCGCTACACGTCGGGGGACGAGTGCCTGCCCGAGCGCGTGACGATCGGCGATTTTCTGAAGGTGGCCGAGCAGCCCGGCTTTGACCCTGCGAAGACCGCGTTCTTCATGCCGACGGCCAGCGGGCCGTGCCGGTTCGGGCAGTACACGCCCTTCCTGCGGCAGGTTCTCCGCGAGCTCGGCTACGACGACGTTCTCATCGTCTCGCCGACGAGCGCGGACGGCTACTCGAGTCTCGGCGAGTACGCGGGTCCGATGTTGCGGCTCGGCTGGTGGGGGCTCGTCGGAAGCGACGCCATCCGCAAGATGCTCCACATCTATCGTCCCCACGAAACGGAGCGGGGCGCGGCGGATCGAGCGGGCGAGGCGGCGATGCGGATCTTCTGCGACGCGCTCGCCGACTCCTCGGTGCCTATCGGCGCGAAGAAGCTGGAGCAGCTCGCCGGCGCTCTCGAGAGCGGACGGGACCTCTTCCGCGCGATCCCGGCCGATTTCAGCCGCGACACAAAGCTCGTCGGTGTCGTCGGCGAGATCTTCTGCCGCCTGAGCACGTTCAGCAACGAGGACCTCATCCGGCGCCTCGAGACGTTCGGGGCGCAGGGCTGGCTCTCCGATATCGGCGAATGGGTATGGTACACGAACTTCGAGCAGGAGAAGAACCTGCGCATATACGGCCATTCGCTTTCGCTCGATATGCTCAAGGTGAAGATCAAGGAGCGCGTGCAGCATTCACATGAGGCGCGGCTGCTCGCGCCCTTCCGGGAGGAGTTCGCCGGCATCGAGGAGCCGCACGAGATCAGCGAGGTGCTCGAGCGGAGCTTTCCCTACCTTCCGTACCACGGCTCCCTCGGGGAAATGGTTCTGAGCGTCGGCAAGGCGATCTACATGTACGAAAAGGGAGTCGACGGTATCATCGACATCAGCCCGTTCACCTGCATGAACGGCATCATCTGCGAATCGATCTATCCGAAGGTGAGCCGCGACTGCGAGGGAATTCC
>DATCCP010000228.1:0-7711 GCA_036511215.1 Candidatus Krumholzibacteriaceae bacterium | reverse complement strand
TTTTTCCTGAGCGCGACCATTTCCATCTCGAGGGAGCAGAGGTGCGCCGCCCGCCTGAGGATCATGCGGACCTCCTCGATCGGAGTCGTCTTGGAGCAGAAGTCGTAAGCTCCGTTTTCGATCGCCTTGAGTGCGTTCTCCCTCTCGTCGTGGCCGGTGAGAATAATCACCTTGAGGTACGGGTTGACGGCGAGCGCGTCCTGGAGAACGGTGAGCCCCTCGACGTTCCAAGGCTCTCCCGTCAGCGACAGATCGAGCAGCATGAGGCATGGTTTCTTCGCCCTGACCGCGGCGATCGCCTCCTCGGCGGTCTGCGCCGCGATGACCGTGAAATCTCCCTTGAACGCCCATTGAAGCTGCGTGAGGATCGCTTCCTCGTCATCGACGATGATCAGCGTTTTTGCCGGCACGGATCATTCACTCCTTGCGAGGGGGCGCCGTCGGGAGCGTCACGCTCACCGTCGCCCCCTTGCCCGGCGAGCTCGCGACCGAGATCTTCCCGCCGTGGGCCTCGACGAGATACTTGCACATGATGAGCCCGACGCCGAGCCCCTTGCTCTTCGTGCTGTGAAACGGATGAAACAGGTGGTCCCTCAGGTAATCGGGATCGAATCCCGCTCCCGAATCCTTCACGGCGATCCGGGCCCACTCGTCGTTGATCGTTTCCACCTGCACGCGCACGGAACCTCCCTGCCCCGCCGCCTCGATGGCGTTGAGAACGAGGTTCTCGACGACCCGGTTGATCGCGGCGGGGTCGACGTACGAGCGCGTCCGCGTTCCGCCGGTGAATTCTAGCTCGACGCCCGCGTGCGAGGCAACCTGTTTGAGATCCTCCGTGACGCGCTCGACGAGCTGGGCGACGTCGGTGTCGGTCTTCGACAGGGAGGCCGGCATCTTGTGAACGTTGAGGGAGGTGATGAGGCGCTGCATCTTGTCGACCGAGTGCCGGATCGTTTCGAGGGCGTCCTTCTGAAACTCGGCGCTCCCGATGTTGCCGCGCGCGTTCTCCGCGACGAGCGAAAGCATGCCGACGGTGTTCTTGAGATCGTGGACGACAAACGAGGCGAAACGGTTGAAGGAATCCATCTGGCGCGCCTCGATGATTCGCTCCTCCATGAGAAGGTTATCGAGCGCGAGCTTCGCCTGGAAAGCAATCGTCGCGAGGAAATCCTCGTCTTCCTCCGTGTACGAGCGATTGAGGTCCTTCTCTCCGAGGATGATGAGACCGCGGCTCTCATCATCCTGGCCGAGACGCGCGACGGCATGGATCCATTTCCCCTCCGCCCGCGCGAGTTCGACGAGCGGCTTCCTGAAAACGATGACCGGTTCCCGCGCCGTGAGCTTCAGGAGGTCCTGGGCAAGCTCCGGATCGAGCCGCTGCTCCGGGAACCCGTACGAGCCGGACTTCCCGTGATCGACATCGGCCCAGATGACGCCCCGGCGGACGACCATCGTGTCGCAGAGCGAGCTTATCACGTTCGAGAGGAACTCGTCGATCGTAGCGCCGGAGGTCATGATTTCGCCGTATCGGCGCCATTCCTTCTGGTAGTTGTAGCGTGCGAGAAAGAAATTCTCGCTCAAGAAGGTGTGCAGGCGCCTCTTCGCCTTGCCGGAGATGAGGACGGCGAGGAGGAGAAAAACGCCGAAGATGCCGATGACCGTCGTCATGAAGCGGTCGTACGAGAGGCCGAAAAGCCGCGCAAGCAGCGTGATAATGCCGAGCGAAAGGAGGTAGAGCCCCGCGACGACGATGCTCACGATCGAAGGGGGCTTTTTCGGGCTCACGTAGACCCGGACGTCGAAGAGGGAGTAGCGGATCGACGCATACAGGAAGGAGGCGCAGAGAATGATGACGGCGCACGAGTGGGCCACGAGGAATTGCCGTTCGAGGACCGATATCGCGAGCACCCTGCTCGTCACGGCGAAGTTGATCGCGGAGGCGGCCAGCAGCCCGAGGAACGGATATTTGAGCGTGACCTTGTCGGCGACGGTCGCCGTGCGATACGTGTTCTCGAAGAGGTAGAGGAAAAGGATGTTCGCGAGCAGCAGATACACGGCGACCGCTTTTCCGGGACCCGAGAACTCCATACCCCACAGCGAGCCGTCCGCCGAGAAATGAATCTTCGTGATGATGAGCCGCACGGGAACGACGAGCGCCGCCACGACGAGCGCGACGACGAGGGTGATGATCCAGGGCAGCCGCCTGGCGAGGATCTCGCGCTCATTCTCTCGTCCGAAGGCGATGAACAGGGGAAGCGCGAGCGCGGGGAAAAAGACGGCGAGGGCGAGCGTATTGTGAAAGTGCACGAGGACGCGCCCCGGGTCGCGCGCGAGGAGCATGAGGAAGAACGACGCTTCCGCCCCGGCGAGGATGAGCGCCGAAAGAACGAGAAGCCCCTTGAGAGGTTTGTTTTTTCCCCTGAAAAGGTGAACGGCGATGAGCGCCGCGATGAGCGCGAGGGAGGCGAGGGTCAGAGCTGCCGGCAGATTCATCGGCGGTCACCTCTTGAGTCGAGCGAGCTCCTTGTCCGCGGCGCGGGCAAGGCTGGTTCCGGGAAATTTCGCGGAGCACGTCTCGAGCGTCGCGATCGCGTGCTCCCGGTCATCGAGCTCCCTCTCGTATATCGAAGCGGCGCGGAGGTAATTTTCCCTGAACGGCGGATAGTCGGGGTACCGGTCGGGAAGCGCGATGAGGCGTTTCACCGCTTCGCTCCAGCGCTTGTCATCGACGAGCGCCCGGACGGAGTACTCTTCCGCCATGATTCTCGTCGCCGGCGGACGCTCGGTCGCCGTCAGCCCCTGGTAGTGCTCGAGTGCCTTGTCGCACGCGGATTTCGCCGCGTCGGTCGATCCGTGCTCGCGGTAATTGGACGCGATGCGGAGCGGCGCCTCGAATCCCTGGAGGGTCTCCGGGTAGTCCGTATAGATCGAGTTGTACCGCAGCGAGGCGCCCTCGAAATCCCCCTTGAGCTCGTCGATCTGCGCGAGCTGCCACTGGGCCTCGACGACCTCGCTCACGCGATCCTTGAACGAGTCGACGACGGTGCCGTAGAGCTTCGCCGCCTCGTCGAGGCGGAGCGCCTTCTTGTGGATTCCCGCCGCGGCGAGAAGTGCGTCCGGGGCCTCGCGCTCCTTCGGGTACGAAGCGGCGACCGAGAGATAAAGCGAGAGCGCCCGGGCCGGGTTGCCGAGACCGTCCTGGTAGATCCTGGCCTCGATGTAGAGGATGGAGGAGATGTCCTGCGGGTTCCGGTAGAGCTTCTCGAGCTCGTTGGCGAGATCGAGCCCCGTGCTCCACCGTTTCTCCTGGAGATATGTCGCGAGAAGGTTGTATCGCGTTTCCCTGACGAGCCCGGGATCCTTCTCGCGATCGATGACGTGGAGGTAAACTCGTTCGGCTTCCTTGAGCCACTGGTCAGCCTTTCCCTGGTCGCCGAGTCTGAGCGAGAGACCGGCGAGCTTGAGCGGCGTGACGAGGTACCGCGGATTCATCTTGACGGTGCTCGCGATGGAATCGGCCCCGAGAAATCCGTCGAAAAACCGCGTGTAGTACGCCGACGCCGAGTCCGACTCCTCGAGCTCCTCCGAAACGACTCCCGCCGAGTAGAGAGCGTTGGCGCGGGCCGCGGGGACCTTCTCGGCCATCCCGAGCGCCTTTTCGAAATCGTTTCTCGCCTCCTGGAGGAGCCCCTCGCGGTACTCGAGCTCCCCGAGCTCCATCTGCGCGGAGATGACGATATCTTCGAGCCCCGGAATCGCACGGGCGGCGCCGCCGTATTCGCTCACGATGCCGCGATACGCGTCGGACGCTTTCCCGATGAATTCGCTCTTCATGCCGCCCGCATAGAGATCGTCTCTCAACTTTCTCGCCTTGAAGAGCTTCTTCTCCGCGGCGTAGCGCGGGTTGCCGCGTTCTGAGGCGCACGCGGCGAGAAGCACAAGCGCCGCCATGAGGACGAGCACCGCGGCGTGGCGCGCGGCGCGGAGATTCTGCACTCGGATTCCTGGAAGCGGCATCAGCGGTCCTCCTCTTTGATTCGTGTCTCGGCGAAGTATATGGTGAGCCCTCCCATGAGGAGGTATGTGGCGATGAACTGCATGACCTCTCCGGCGACCTGCACCTGGACGAGGAACTCGGGCGAGATCTGCAGCGCGATTGTCCTCGGATTGACGCTCAAAAGGAGCGTCGGCACCGTAAGCAGGAAGGGCACCAGCACGAGGAGAAATGACTCGATGAAATGCCGCCCCGCGAAAGCGAAGCTCCGCCGGATCGCCGCGAGCGCCGTGCGCCTCTCGATGAGTATGAAAGGTATCGCGTACAGGAAGAAGGTTTCGAGCACGAGGCCGATGAGCGTGCGCGCGCTCTCCCCGAGCCCGTATGGGAATGCCGCGAATCTCCCGAGGAACGCCGCGGAGAGCCGGAACCAGGCGTACAGCGCCGCCGAGGCCGCGGTCGCCGCGATGACCAGATGGATGTATCTCCGCCCCGTGCCTTCGAGGCTCTCGCCGAGGCCGGACTTCTCGCGCCTCAGAATCCCGGCCACGAGGAGCACCGTCGCGCCCTGCGCGACGACGAGGACGAGAATCTCGAGCGGGATATCGAGCCTCCCGAGGACTACCGGCATGAGGATGAGGTGCTCGGGGTAGTGCCCGATGGCCTCCGCATTCATGCCTCGCACGAGGAGAGGCCAGAGACCGCCCGGTGTTTTCATGCCACCCAGGACGTACCAGAAGATGATGCACAGCTTGAGGACGAAGTACATGAGGAGGGGGAGCGCCGGCCGTCCGAATTGAAGATACGAAATCGCCGTCCCGAAGATCTTGAACACCCGCACGATGCGGTTCATAGCGTCCTTTCTGATGATGCGCCGCGCAGAACCTCCTCGATGCGGGGGGCGAGCGCCTCGGCGAAGCGAACGAGCTCGCTCCGCGCGGCGGCCTCCGTCTCGCCCGTGAGGGCGATCGAGAATCGCACGAACGCCGCTGACTGCGGTCGCACGAGAAGAGAGTTCTTCATCTGGTTCCACTTGAGCGCAAACTCGTTCGTGATGATGCCGTCGGCGCCCGTGAACCAGTATAAGACATACTGCCGTTCGGCTCCATTCGAGATGACGAGGTGCTTGACGGCGATGCCGGACCCCGAAAGGACGAGTTTCGTCGAGCCCTCCTCGAGGATGTTCCATCCCGCTCCGGGGTAACAGTTCTTCGGCGAATGGATTTGCGAATTCTCGTGCTGCGTGCCGAAGTACCCGATGTAGAGCCATATGGTGCGCCCCGGGCCGCGTCGGTACGTCCGGAAAAGGGTCGCGTCGGCGCCGAGGAGCTTGAGCGTCTCGGGGTCAGCTCCTTCGCTCGTGCCCGCGTAGCCTCCGATCTCTTCCGGAATCGAGCCGAGGGACGGCGCCGGGGGTGAGGCGGCGTCCCGGTACCGCAGCGCGTACGAGTACGCGATGAGGACCGCGAAAAGGCCGATGACGATGGCGTAGTTCGTTCGTCTCATTGTTTCCATCTCAACAAGCCCCAGACGAGGAGCAGCATGAGAAACCCCGTGAAAAAGACTATGAGCCCCGAAATCTCATGGAGTGCGCCGTCCGCGAACGACGGGCTCACCGCGCAGGCGCCGACCGCGCTCACCGCGAGCCTGATCGTATTCGCCGCGATCGCGATGGGGATCGATGACGCCGCCAGCACCGCCTTTCTCGCGACGCTCAACCGCGAGAAGGCGCACAGGACGAGCGCGAGGGTCGCCATCGTCATGAGGGATCTGAGCCCGCTGCACGCGGCCACCACCTCGAGCGTGTAGTTGGGGAGCGAGAGAATGTTTCCATGGCGCACGACATTGATGCCGATCGCTCCGATGAGGGTCGCGCCCAGCCTCGCACTCATGAGCTGCATGGGAAAGGTGATCTTGTAGTACACGATGTACGGGAGCGGAATCATCATGAAGAGAAAGAGGAGCGGAAACGCGGCCTCCCGCACGAACTTCATTCCCTCGAAAAAGAGGATAAGCCCGATGAGCATCATCGGGAGGGAGAGGCGCGCCGTGAAGAGCTCGGATGCGGCGGCACCCCCGATGAGAAGAATGGAGGCGCAGGCGATGACGAGCACTCCCGCGACGGGGGCGTGGGCTCCGCCCGCCGCCCTGAGAGCTGCGCGTCTCCGCCAGAGCATGAACGCCGAGACGACCGGCACCGCGAGGCCGTGCTGGTAGTTCGGGTCGTTCAGCCACTGCTTCACGAGGGGTCCGACGACCGGCGCGTAGAGCACGATGAAAAGCGCGGCGATGACGACCAGTAAGAGCGAATCGCCTCTCCGGATCTCACCGACGGCCGCCGATGGCTTCTCTGTCACGCCGAGCCTCCCTCGTAGTGCCTATTTCTATATCTTTCAGCCTGGTTAGACAAGAAGAATGAGCAGCAAGAGGGGTGCCATCGGCGGCGGCCGGTGAAGGAGCGGAAAAAAGAGCGGGCGCCGTTTGAAGGCGCCCGCTCGATATTGACGCATCGAAAGGAAGGAGGTTTCTAGTCTTTTTTCCTTCTCAGAATCGGGATCATTCCGAGGAGCCCGATACCGAGCAGGCTCAAGGTTCCCGGTTCGGGAGCCGCACAGTTACGATAGTACGAAGCGTCGCTCGAGAATGCGTTCGTGTATGTCCGACCATACGAGTCGACCCCCACTGCATCGAAGTGCGCCCAGCTGTATCCGCTCACGACGACGTTGAGAAGAATCTCGTCTCCCCAGCCGGGATTCCCGATGCTGTTGCGGGCGTACTCATGTGCGTTGATCTGGTCGTTGTCGATGCGACCGATGCTCTGAAAGCTGAATGCGCCGGCAAGAAGGGTCGGCAAGTGCAAGCGCGTGAGTGCGCTCGGGCTGACTCCGCTGGGGACGCTTGCCGAATAGCCGCCGAATCCGGTTAACTCATTGCCGTTGATCCAGATTCTGCCATAATCCTCGTGGGGTACACTGAGCATAAGGTAGCAGTCCATGTAATCGTAACCGGGGTTCGAGGCGCTGAGCAGCGAGGAGCCGCCGCCGGCGGCCGGATTCCAGTAGCCGACCACCTTGAGATCGAAGTTCTGGCTGGTGGTTATCCAGGACTGGAACTCCTGCTTGTAGAAGTCGTGGTAGCTGGAGCCCACGATGTAGGTCTGAAGCCTCGGCACGGCCGAAGCGGCGCCGACCATCGTCATGAGGAAAATGGTCGTAAGTGCCAATAACGTAAGCCTTTTCATTTCTACTCCCTTTCTCTGCGTCGGTTTTCCCTATACTTCATGTTTATTTAGTATCTCTGCACGGCATATATGCAATGGTCGTGCCCCGGTATACTAGGCTGTAACTCACGTATTACTAATACGTTGGACACGAGCCGATATGGGGTTTTTCGCCCGAATCAAAAAGTGTAAGGTGTTCCGACAGTAATCCGGATGGTCGACCGAGCGGGGCATATTCAAATGCCTGGGTATACCTTCTCCCGTCTCCCCCAGGAGAAAGAAAACGATTGAAATTCGCGGGCATCTGTGATACACTAATCAAAGAAAGACAACTTTTATAGGTGTCAGCGCTAGACTCAAATGGAAGCAGTATCATCTAATAAGGGTGCGAATAAGGAGGTGATAGGAAAGATTAGAGGTACAAGGTTCATCACCTTGCATCAGTTATGGCAGCGTAGCTTTTGGCAATGTGCTCAGCTTCTGGGGTCCCGATGAAA
>DATCCP010000227.1:0-7774 GCA_036511215.1 Candidatus Krumholzibacteriaceae bacterium | reverse complement strand
GTGTGATGGTGGAGGGAGGGGACGCGGCAGTTCCCTGGAACGAGGACAATCTGTGCCACCGGGCGGCGCGGCTGATTATCGACAGCGCGGGCCTGAGGGCGGGCGTGAGGATACGGGTCGAAAAGGGGATTCCCTCGGGTGCGGGGCTCGGCGGCGGGAGTTCCGATGCGGCCGCCACCCTCCTCGGCGTCAACCGGCTCTATGGATGCGGCCTGCCGGACAAGGATCTCGGCGAGCTCGCCGCGGCGATCGGGAGCGACGTTCCCTTTTTCATCCTCGGGAGATCCGCAATCGGCCGAGGCAGGGGGGAAGTGTTCGAGGAGGCGCCGGGGCTCACGGCCGGCTGGATATTGATCGTAAAACCAAAAGTAACTATTTCAACGAGATGGGCTTATCAGAATCTCAATTTAGTATTGACAAAGGATTCAGGCACAGATAGACTTACGGCGTTAGTTGAAGGATTGCAAAGATTTCCGGATGTCCGGCTCGACGCGCACAACAGTTTCGAAGCCTTGGTACGAGAGCATTTTCCGAGCGTTTCCGGGATTCTCGAGGCTCTAGAGGCGGAAAAACCGGTTCTCAGTTCATTGAGCGGAAGTGGCTCCGCCTGTTTTGCGGTTTTCGCCGAAGAGCGTGAAGCAAGGGACGCGCGTGAGCGTCTGAAAGGCCAGGGGCTATTCACGCGGATCGTGCAACCTGTTAGTACGGCTGTACGCTTTGTGTAGGAGGGAGCGGTCTCGCCAATCTAGGGGGAGTAAATGGAGATCACCGAGATCCGTATTTCTTTGAGAAGCGACAACAAGCTCAAGGCCTTTGCAAGCATCACCCTCGATAACCGGATCGTGATCCGGGGCCTCAAGATCATCGAGGGGGCGAAGGGCGTTTTCGTGGCGATGCCGAGTCGCAAGCGCCCCGATGGGACATTCCAGGACATTGCCCATCCGATAAACAACGAGACGCGCTCATGGATGGAGGAGAAGGTTATCGCCGCATACCACAAGGAAAGGCAGAAGACGGCCGCGGAGGCGGGCGTCGAGATCTAGGGGCTGGAAGCCGGCATTCGGGATCCACATAACGGCTGGGGCGTCGTCAAGCGGCAAGACACGGGACTTTGGATCCTGGATCGGAGGTTCGAATCCTCCCGCCCCAACCAGAATGGTTGTTGGAAGGGTGGCCCGAGCGGTCACCTTACTTTTATGGAGGGAATCGGGATGAACTATGAGCTCAAGCTGATCGCGGGTACGGCGAATCCCGAGCTCGGAAAGAAGATCTCGGAGAACCTCGGCGTCCCTCTCTGCGAGGTCGAGATCGGGCACTTTTCCGACGGCGAGCTCAAAGTGCGCATCGAGGACAATATTCGGGGCAGAGACATCTTTATCATCCAGTCGACGTTCGCGCCGGCGGACAATCTGCTCGAGCTCCTGCTCATCATCGACGCATGCCGCCGCGCCTCGGCGCACCGGACGACCGCGGTTATACCGTACTACGGCTACGCGCGGCAGGATCGCAAGGATCGGCCCCGCGTGCCCATCTCCGCGAAGCTCGTTGCGAATCTCATTACGACAGCGGGCGCGGATCGCGTGCTCGCCCTCGAGCTCCATGCGGCGCAGATTCAGGGATTTTTCGACATCCAGGTCGATAATCTTTTTGCGGCGCCGGTGTTCTTTGAATATATTCGGGGGAAGAAATTGAAGAATATCACGGTCGTCTCACCCGACGTCGGCGGCATCAAGGCGGGCCGGGCCTTCGCGAAACGCCTGGGCGCCAACCTCGCGATCGTCGACAAGAGGCGGACCACTGCCGACAATTCGGAGGTCATGAATATCATCGGCGAGGTCGGGGGGAGCGACATTGTGATCTTCGACGATATCATCAGCACGGCCGGGACGATCACCCAGGCCGCCGAGGTTCTGAAGGCCGCGGGAGCGAGAAAGATCATCGCCGCGGCAACGCATCCCGTCTTTTCGGGTCAGGCGCTCGAGAAGCTCGAAGCGTCGCCGGTCGAGGAAGTCATCGTGACGAACTCGATCCCCCTGAGGGACGGCGCGCGATGCAGCAAGATCAAGGTACTGGACGTGTCACCGCTCCTCGGCGAGGCGATACGTCGCATCCATACGGGAGAGTCGATCAGCATTCTCTTCGATTGAGTTGGAGGACGACATGCAGAAACCGAAACTGAAATCACGCGTGCGGGTGGGAGCGGGCAAGGAAGGCGCCAAGCGCCTCCGCACCCAGGGAGAGATCCCCGCGATTCTCTACGGACACAAGCGCGAGCCGGTATCGCTCGCCGTCTCGCAGAAGGAGATCTGGCACATCCTGCATACGGCGACGAGCGAGCACATGATCCTGAGCCTCGACGTTGAAGGCTCGGCGGAGGATTCGATTCTCACGCTCGTCCGGGACATCCAGCATCACCCCGTTTCGGGGGATGTGCTCCACCTCGATCTTCAGAGAATATCGGCCGACGAGAAGCTCCATATCGGCGTGCCGATCGAGCTCGCCGGCGTCTCGAAGGGCGTCAAGGAAGAGGGAGGCGTGCTCGATCACGGCATCCGCGAGGTCACGCTTAACGTGAAGCCGATGGAGATTCCGGAGAAGGTCTCGATCGACATCTCCCACCTCGAGATCGGCCAGTCGGTCCACGTTTCCGATCTCATCGTGCTCTATCCCGGGTTCGAGATCGTCGACGATCCTCACGTGACGATCGCGCACGTCTCCGCGCCGAAGAAGCTCGAGGTCCTCATTCCGGAGGCCGGCGCGCCGGCAGCTGCCGCGGTAGCCGCGGAAGGGGAAGAGGCGGAAGGAGAGGAAGCGGCGGAAGGCGAAGCGGGCGAGGGAGAGGAAAAGGGCAAGGAAAAGGGCAAGGAAAAAGGCAAGGAGAAGGGCAAGGAAAAGGACACGGAGAAGGAGAAGAAAGGGAAATCGTAATTCTCCATGGCGGAGATCTCGACCTTGTGCGGTCTCGGGAATCCCGGTCCGCGATACCATTCAACGCGACATAATCTCGGATTCATGGCGCTCGATGCCCTGTCGAAGCGCCATTCTTTTTCGTGGAAGCGCGCACCGGGCCCGGCGCAGACGGCCCTCTGGCGCGTCGCCGCCCGCACCGTCACCCTCATCAAGCCTCTGACCTACATGAACGAATCGGGTGTCGCGCTCGCGCGTTGCGGCGCCTCCGGAAGCGGCGCGCTCCTCGTCGTGTGCGACGACCTGAACCTTCCGCTCGGGCAGCTACGCCTGCGTTCGCGCGGTGGGAGCGGGGGGCACCAGGGGCTCGAATCGATCATCGAGCACCTCGGGACGGAGGATTTCGCGAGGCTCCGTCTCGGCATCGGCGGGGCCCCCGCGGGGACAGACTGGGTCGAGTTCGTCCTCTCCGAGTTCGTCGCGGAGGAGCGGGAGACGGTGGACGGCATGATCGAGGCGGCCGCGGATACGATCGAAACGGCCGTGCGGGCGGGGCTCGACGTAGCGGTGCGGCGCTTGAGCAGGGCGGAGGGACCCTCAGACCCCGCTTGACCGGGCGAGCGAACGATGTTATATTGTTCGACACGTGCGGCGAACGCATGCGCCGCGTTCATAAATCCCTACCTTCACGCCGGTTTACCGTGCGATGAAGGTCGATTCAAGTCCGAAGGGAGGAACTCATCTATGCGGGCCTACGAGTGTATCTACATTCTCAACCCGTCTCTCGACGAACCAGCGGTAAAGGAAAAGGCCGTCAAGTACGGCGAGATCATCACCTCGCGCCAGGGTCAGATCACGAGCGTGGACCAGTGGGGGAAGCGCCGACTCGCCTATCCGATCCAGAAGATCTTCGAGGGATTTTATACCTTCATACGCTTCTCGGGGGACAGCGAGATCCTGAAAGAGCTCGACAGGGTGTTCCGTTTCGATGAAACGGTGCTCCGCCACAGTCTCGTCGTCGAGGAGCGTCCGAAACCGGCCGAGGCGCCGAAATCGCCCGCGGAAGGGAAGTGAGGAACCATGGCAATAAAGAACGATCGCAACGAGAAGCGGAACGACAAGCGCAAGAAGAAAGAAAAGCGCATGCTTCCGACGAAGCCGTGCAGATTCTGCATGGACGATCTCCCGATCGACTACAAGGACCAGGCCTTTCTGAGCCGGTTCGTCACGGAGCGCGGGAAGATCACGCCGCGGCGCATCACGGGGACGTGCGCCTGGCACCAGCGGCGGCTCGCGAAGGCGATCAAGCGTGCGCGCGCCATCGCCCTTCTACCGTTCGCCAGGGAATACTATCGCTAGAGGGAGAGTCACATGGAAGTCATCCTTACGCAGAAGGTCCAGGGCCTCGGGGATCGGGGAGACGTCGTCCGGGTGAAGGACGGCTACGCGAGAAACTATCTCTTCCCGAAGCGCCTCGCGCTCCATTCGAGCGAGAACCAGAAGCGTGTCCTCGGCGAGGAGAATCGTCTCCACGACGCGCGGGACACGAAGCTCCGGCAGAGCGTGCAGGCCGTCGCCGAGAAGATGAAGGGGCTCTCCTGCACGCTCGTCGTGCAGGCGGGGGAGGAGGACAAGCTTTACGGCTCCGTCACGGGACACGACGTCGCAAAGGCGATCAGCGACCAGGGATTCGCGGTCGATCATAATCAGGTCGTGCTCGATGAGCCGATCAAGAAGCTCGGCGTCTACACCGTTTCAGTCAGACTCCATCGCGACGTCGAGGTTCCGATCAAGGTCTGGGTCGTCAAGGAGTAGGACCGGCGTTCCTCGCACGGGGAGGATCGACATCGCCATTCCGGCGCACATATTCAGGGAGTACGATATCAGGGGCGTCGTCGGCGTCGATCTCACGCGGGAGCGCGTGCGAACGCTCGGCCTCGCCGTGGCCGCGACGTTCCGCCGCGAATCGATCGGGGAGGCCGTCGTCGGAAGGGACGTCCGTCCGAGCAGCGACGAGTTCTTCGATGCGCTCGCCGAAGGGTTGACGAGGGGAGGCGTGTCGGTCGTCGACATCGGCGTCGTTCCGACCCCCGTTTTCTACTTCGCGGCGAAGAAGTGGGGCTACGCGGGCGGGGTCATGATCACGGCGAGCCACAATCCGAGCGAGTTCAACGGATTCAAGGTGCTGCGGGGGGAGGGGACGATCTACGGCGACGACATCCTCGAGTTGAGGGATGTCGCCGGCGGGAATCTCGCGGAGCCCGGCGGGGGCCGCGTCATGGAGCGGGACGCCCGGGGCGAATACGTCGACTATCTCGCGCGGAACATCACGCTCTCGCGGGCCGTCTCCTTCGCCGCCGACGGCGGGAACGGTACGGCGGGGATCGTCGTGCGAGATCTCTTCAGGAGGATCGGCGTGAAGCCGCTCGAGCTCTTCATGGATCCGGACGGCACCTTTCCCAATCACCATCCCGACCCGACCGTTCCCGAGAATCTCGCCGCCCTGCGGGCCGCGGTGCTCGCGAACAAGCTCGAGCTCGGCGTCTCGTTCGACGGCGACAGCGACCGCATCGGGGTCATCGACGATCGCGGGGAGATTCTCTGGGGGGACCGTCTGCTTGCGCTCTTCGCGCGCAGCGTCCTCGCCGCCCATCCCGGTTCGACGGTCATCTTCGAGGTGAAGTGCTCCGAGAGCCTCATCGAGGACATCGCCCGTCACGGCGGCACGCCCATCATGTGGAAGGCGGGGCATTCGCTCATCAAGAAGAAGATGCGGGAGACGGGGGCGCTCCTGGCGGGCGAGATGAGCGGCCACATCTTTTTCGCCGACCGGTACTTCGGATACGATGACGCGTTGTACGCCGCGTGCCGGCTTCTCGAGATCGTCTCGCGGGGCACGGTGCCGCTGAGCCGGCTCCTGGCCGATCTTCCACGCTACGAATCGACGCCCGAGATACGGATCGACTGCGCCGACGAGCGCAAGTTCGACGTCGTGCGCGAGGTGCGCGATCATTTCCGGAAGACCCACGACGTGATCGACATCGACGGCGCGCGGGTGAAATTCGACGGCGGCTGGGGGCTCATCAGGGCGTCGAACACACAGCCGGCGCTCGTTCTCCGGTTCGAAGCATCGACAAAGGAACGGCTCGCGGCGATCAAGGGCGAAGTCGCAGCCGTTCTCGCGCGGTACGTCGACGTCTCGACGCTCATGGATGCGTGATTCTCATGTACGGAGTGATTCTTGCGGGCGGCAGAGGAAAGCGGTTCTGGCCATACAGCCGCGCCGCCGTGCCGAAACAGTTTCTCGACATCACGGGCGAGGGGAGCATGCTCGCCCTCACGTTCCGGCGCCTCTCGGCGCTCATGCCGCCGGAGCGCATCTTCGTTCTCACGCTCGAGGATCTCATCGGTGCTGTTCGGAAGGAGCTTCCCGGGCTCGGGAGGAATCGCGTCTTTGCGGAGCCGGTCGGACGCAACACGGCGCCCTCGATCGCGGTGGCAGCGGCCCTCGTGCGCCGGGCGGGGGGGGACGAGCCGATGCTCGTCTGTCCCGCCGATCACACGATCGCCGATGAACGCGCGTTCCGCCGCGCCGTCACGGCGGCGGCCACGGTCGCCGCGAGGCGGGACGTTCTCGTCACCTTCGGCGTCACGCCCTCGTATCCCGCGACGGGATACGGCTACATCGAGGCGGGCCGCGTGTTCGAGAGAGCAAAGGGCTATGACGTTCTCGCGGTGAAGCGGTTTCACGAGAAGCCCGATGCGAAGAGGGCGGCCGCCTACGTCAGGGCGCATCGGTACTACTGGAACAGCGGCATCTTTCTCTGGCGCCCGTCCGTGTTCATGGACGCCTGGGCCCGTCATCTTCCCGGCGGACGCGCGCCACTCGCGGCAATGGCGCACGCCCTCGGAACGAGGGGGTTCCGGCGCGTCGTCGCGCGGGAGTATCGGAAGATGCCGGCGATCTCGGTCGACTACGGGATCCTTGAGCGGGCGGACAACGTCGTCGTGATACCGGCCGATATCGGCTGGAGCGACGTCGGCTCGTGGGACTCGCTCTTCGAGATCCTCGGCGCCGACGCGCGCGGAAACGCGGGCGCCGGTCGGCTGGAGCTCGTCGATGCCCGAAACAGTCTGTTCTTCAACCCCGGAGGAGTGACGGCCGCCGTGGGCGTCGACGGCATCATCGTCGTCGTCGATGGGACCACCGTGCTCGTGTGCAAGCGGGGAGACAGTCAGCGGGTTCGCGAGATCATCGATCAATTGGAAAAGAAGAAACGCACGGATCTCTTGTAGTGTGTTCCGGGATGAACGCGTTGAAAAGGAGGATCGGATGTTGGCGAAGAGACTGCTCGTGCTCGTCCTGATCGCGGGCTGCGTCGCGTTTGGGGCTGCGTCGTGCTCGCGCGCGAAGAAAGACAAAGCCCTGGGGTCGAAGACCGGCCTCGCGGCGAAGGTCAGCGATTACAAGATCACGGAAGAGGAGATGCTCCGGATGTTCGGGGGCCTGCCCGACATACAGAAGAACCAGTTCAAGGGACCGGAGGGGCAGGCGGAATTCGTCGACCGGCTCATCGAGCAGTACCTCATCTACAAGGCGGCGATCGACGACAAGATGGACAAGACCGACGAGATGAAGGACCAGATCAGGCAGGTCACGATAAACATCATCGTCGCCGATTATTTCTCGAAGAAGATATCCGATAACGTCAAGGTCGATCCGAAGGAAGTCGAGGCCTACTACGCCGCGAATCCGAGAGAATTCACCCAGGCGCCCGTGACGCGCGCGCAGTATCTCTTCACGATCGATAGTCTCAAGGCCGTCAAATGGCAAAAGCGTCTCGCGAAGGGAGAGGTCTTCACGAAG
>DATCCP010000226.1:0-2601 GCA_036511215.1 Candidatus Krumholzibacteriaceae bacterium | reverse complement strand
TACGGCGCCTCGCGGCTCGGAGCACGTGGTCAGCCGAACCCTCTTTTCACGGTCGTTGTGCGTTATGAGAATATCTGGTTGGAAGCCGCTCGCTGCGAGGCCCATCGTTATGATTCTCCTGAGTTTGGCTGGCATGCCGGCCGCCCGGTCGACGAGCGTGCCGGCTCCTGCCGGGCCCACGCACGTGCTCACGCTCGATCAGTGCATCGAGCTCGCAAAGAGAAACAGCCCGTACCTTCGCGCCGCCGATGACGCCCTCTCCTCCGCAGCGCTCGCGCGGAAAGGGCTCTCGGGCGTGAGGCTTCCCCAGGTGCGGGCGAGCGGCACCGCGAGCACCGCCCCCACATTCGATCGATTCGGCTACGATCCGGCGATAACCGACCACGGGCAGCTGAGCGCGCAGATCATCGCGGAAGAAAAGCTCTACGACGGGGGAATCTACGGACTGAAGGTACGACAGATGGGGCTCGATCTCCAGAGCTTGCGTATCGCGCGCAAGATCTCGGAGCGCGATATCGTGTTCTCGGTCAAGCAAGCCTTCATCGAGATTCTGCGCGCGCGCGAAGAGATCACGCTGCGGCGGCAGAGCCTGTCGCAACTCGCCGATTACTATGCTCTCGTGAAGAACCTGAACGCCGCGGGCCGGGTGCACCACACCGACGTGCTGAAGACCGGCATTCAGCTCTCATCGGCGAACGCATCTCTCAGGATGGCCGAGGAGGCCTCCGCGCTCGCAAAGTACGAGCTTTCGGGGATGATAGACGCGACGCCGGACACCGCATTCGAACTGAGCGGATCGCTCGACGACCTCTCGATCGAATCCATGGACACGACTATCACGGGCGCGGCTCCACGGTCCCTTGAGTCCGCGAGCAACGATCTCGGCGTCACAAGGAGCGACCTCGACGCGGAGATCATTCATCGGGAGAAATATCCGACGCTCTCATTGGTCGCCGACGCGGGATTCCTCTCGTCTCTCGAACCTCCGGCCGCCGATCGCTGGAACCGGTTCGGCTACTCCGCCGGCCTCACTCTCGACGTCCCCCTCGTGGATTGGGGGCAGAGGAACCTGCGGGAACAGCAGCAGCGCCTCGCCGTCGAGAAAGCGCGATTCGAGGCCGAGGCGTTCAATCGTTCCCAGGCGATCGAGCTTCGCACGCTCTCCCTTCAGATCAGAAATCTCGCGCAGCGTCTGGACAACCTGCTCTCGACGGCTAAGGACGCCGACGATAACTACACCCTCACGAAGTCGAAGTATCTCGGCGGAGCCGCTCCGGTGACCGAAGTCCTCGCCGCGCAGCAGCTCGCGACCGATTCTCGGATCGAGGAGCTCACGGCGCGCAGCGATATGCTGAAGCTCTCCGCGCGGGCCACCCAGATCCTCGCGCGATGATAAAAGGAGCGCGATGAGCCGTTACCCGTTTCGCATGATCATTCTCCTCGGCTGCATGATCCTTCTCGGATGTTCGAGAAAGGCATCCGATGAAGAGACCGCCACGGCCCGCTCCCCCGTCGTCGAGGTCAAGGCGGTCCCTGTCGCGAAGGGTGACATCGAGGACGCGATCGTCGTCGAGGGCACAACCGATGTCGTGCGGAAAGAAAAGATCGTATCCCCCATCGCGGGTGTCGCTATCTCGGTAAGGAGGATCGAGGGGGCTCCGGTGCGCCCGGGGGACACGCTCGCCGTGATCCGGTCGGGCGAATCGCAGGCCGCGATCGACGGAGCGAACGTCTTGGTGCGGGCCGCGAAGAGCGAGGGGCAGAAAAAGGAGGCGCTCAGAAGCTACGATCTCTCTGTCTCCTCGCAGAACGTTATGGCGATCTGTTGCACGTCGGCCGGTGTCGTCGCCTCCCGCGGCGTCAACAAGGGGGAGTTCGTGTCCGAGGGCGCCGAGCTCTTCACTATCATCGATCTTTCCTCGATTTACTTCGCGGCGGACATCCCGCTGAAAAACCTCCCGCAGGTGCATGCCGGGGCACACTGCCGCGTCAGCTTTGCCTCCGTTCCGGGCGTCGAGATCGCGGCGACCGTAGGGGCGATCGAACCGTCGGCGAATCTCGAGAGTCAGTCCGTCAAGGCACACCTCGTCTTCGAGCAGCTCAGGCCCGAGGAGCGATCCCTCATGAAGACGGATATATTCGGCTCCGCCCGCATCGTCACGGGCGTGCGCCGGGGCGTACTCCTTGTTCCCCCGTCCGCGGTGCTGCGGGACGATGAAACGAATACGGCGTCCGTGGTCGTCATTTTCCCGGGCTCGGTCGCACGAACGCTTGAAGTGACCGTCGGCGCGACCGACAAGGGCCTCGTGGAAGTCGCGGGCCATGACCTGCGCGAGGGGCAGCTCGTCATCACGGAAGGCAATTACGGGCTCCCCGACTCGACGAGGGTCCGCTTGAGCGGATCGGAGAGGCCGTGACCCTCGTCGCCTGGATCGACCGGTACCGCAAAGCGATCTTCTTTCTTGCCGCTATGGTGATCGTGTTCGGCGTGGCCGTAACGATACGCATGCCCGTGTCGCTCTTCCCCGACATCACCTATCCGCGCATCGTGCTCCTCGTCGACAACGGCGAGCAGCCTGCCGAACGGATGATGGTCGAGGT
>DATCCP010000225.1:0-2858 GCA_036511215.1 Candidatus Krumholzibacteriaceae bacterium | reverse complement strand
CGAGGAAGAGGCCGAGGGGGCCTACCCAGTGGTCGCTTTTCCCGAGGAGCCCGTTCGCGTTGCCCCACTGATCCGCCACGGGGACGGGGCCGAAGGCGACCTTCACCTTGATCTCCCCCGTGTGGAACTTGCGCACGCGGTCGCCGTGGCCGACGCCGGTCACGACCCACGGAAGGAACTCGCCCGCCGTGAGAAACTTTCCCATCTCGCGGTAGCAGTTCCCGACGATGCCGCCGATCGTGCCGTCCTTTAGAGCCTCGGGAAGCCACGGAACGCAGCAATCGAAGAAGGCGTTTCCGAGAATCTTGATGTTCTTCTTGCCGTGCCTCTTGAGCGCCTCGACGACGAGCTTGAGACAGTGGTCTCCCTCGCGGTAGTAGTGGGGATACGAGATCCAGTCGCCGTTGTTGAGAAGGCCGACGACCTCATCGAGCATCGTGACCTTCGTGGCGCCGTGGCGCATGCGCGCTTTGCCGGGGCGCCCCGCCCAGGCGTCGCTGTACGAAGGATCGTACGCCTCTCTGAACGGGCGCGTCTTCACGCCATTGACCTCGGTCGGCACCTTTCTTCCGATCGCGTTCTTCACGAAGTCCATCTCTACCTCCCGAAAGTGCTATACGGACAAAATGTAGATTTCCCTGATAGTTTAATATTTCAGAGATTTCTGTCAAGAGGGATTCGTGCGTCCGTCGCGCGTCAGGCTCGCGCGAAGCCCCTCCCCGGGGGGCTCGCCCCGCCCTTTGAGGCGCATAATATCTTGACAAGAGCGGAATATCTTAATACATTGAAAAGTCTTAATGCTTGCGCTTTGAATTTGCTCAATAGTACGTGAATCAATCCAACGAGACCAAACCGCACGGGAGGTTGCCATGGCAGAGGAGAAGAAAACTATCACCTCCATGCTCGATGAGCGGCGGGTGTTCAATCCGCCGAAGGGCTTCGCCGAGAAGGCCCACGTGAAGAGCATGGACGAGTACAAGAAGCTCTACGGCAAGTCCGAGAAGGACCTCGAGGGCTTCTGGGCCGAGCAGGCGAACGTCATTCACTGGTTCAAGAAGTGGGACAAGGTTCTCGATTACAGCAAGGCCCCCTTCGTGAAATGGTTCGTCGGCGGGAAGACCAACATCTCCTACAACTGCCTCGACCGGCACCTCGCAACGAAGGGCGACAAGACGGCTCTCATATGGGAAGGGGAGCCCGTCGGCGACGCGAAGAAGTACACCTACACGGAGCTTCACCGCGAGGTGTGCAAATTCGCGAACGTTCTCAAGTCGCACGGAACCAAGAAGGGCGACCGCGTCAATCTGTATCTCCCGATGATTCCGGAGCTCGCGATCGCGATGCTCGCCTGCACGCGCATCGGCGCCATTCACTCGATCGTCTTCGGCGGATTCAGCGCCGAGTCGCTCAAGGATCGCATCATCGATGCCGGCGCCAAGATGCTCGTCACCTCGGACGGGAGCTACCGCCGCGGCAAGGCCGTGCCGCTGAAGGCCGGGGCCGACACGATTCTCGGGAGCTGTCCGACGATCGAGAAGGTCATCGTCGTGAAGCGGACCGGTCTCGACATCGCGATGAACAAGGGCAAGGACGTCTGGTGGCACGAGGAAATGGCGAAGGCTTCCGACAAATGCGAGCCGGAGCAGGTCGACGCCGAGGACCTCTCGTTCATCCTCTACACGAGCGGCACGACGGGGAAGCCCAAGGGCGTCGTCCATACGACGGGCGGCTATCTCACCTACGTGTCCCTGACGACGAAGCTCATCTTCGATATCAGGGACGAGGACATCTTCTGGTGCACGGCCGACATCGGCTGGATCACGGGGCATTCGTACATCGTATACGGGCCACTCTCGATCGGCGCCACGACGATCATGTTCGAGGGCGTGCCGAACTTCCCGAACCCGGATCGCTTCTGGAACGTCGTCGCGAAATACAAGGTCAGCGTGTTCTACACGGCCCCGACCGCCATCCGCGCCATTGCGCGCGACGGCGAGGAGTGGCCGGGGAAGAACGATCTGTCGAGCCTTCGGCTGCTGGGCTCCGTGGGCGAGCCGATCAACCCCGAGGCGTGGATGTGGTACTACCGCAATATCGGCAAGCAGCGCTGCCCGATCGTCGACACGTGGTGGCAGACGGAGACGGGCGGCATTCTTATCACGCCGCTCCCCGGCGCCTTCCCGCTCAAGCCGGGTTCCGCGACGCTCCCGTTCCCGGGCATATTCCCGGAGGTCGTTCGCGAGGACGGAAAGCCGTGCGAGCGCAACGAGGGCGGCTACCTCGTCATCAAGAAGCCGTGGCCGGGACAGCTGCGCACGATCTGGGGAGATGACAAGCGCTATGCGGATACGTACTACAGCCGCTTCAAGGGTGTCTATTTCACCGGTGACGGCGCCCGGCAGGACGAGGACGGCTACTTCTGGCTCATGGGCCGCGTCGACGACGTTATCAACGTCTCCGGTCACCGGATCGGGACGATGGAAGTCGAGAGCGCCCTTGTAAGCCACGAGGCTGTCGCCGAGGCGGCGGTCGTGCCGATGCCGCACGAGATCAAGGGAGAGGGGCTCTACGCCTTCGTCACCCTGACCGGCGGCTACGAGAAATCGGACAAGCTCAAAGAGGAGCTCCGCAACCACGTCGCGAAGATGATCGGACCGATCGCGAAGCCGGACAAGATCCAGTTCGCCGATGCCCTTCCGAAGACGCGGAGCGGAAAAATCATGCGGCGAATCCTCAAGGTCATCGCGACGGGGAGCACCGAGGTCGGCGATACGACGACCTTGGCCGATCCGACCGTCGTGACTCATCTCCTCGAGGAGCGCCAGTAATCGATTGCGCGAGCGGATCGGGCGGGGGGG
>DATCCP010000224.1:0-7698 GCA_036511215.1 Candidatus Krumholzibacteriaceae bacterium | reverse complement strand
AGAACAACGCGAATAGGGCGAAGTTCGTCGACACCGTGATCCCCGCCATGATCGAGCAGATGCTCCAGTCGGGGGCCCGCCGCGAGCGGATCGTCGCGAAGATATTCGGAGGGGCGCGGATGTTCGACGCGTTCAAGGGGTGCCGGGGGGTGCTGCAGATCGGCGACGAGAATATCGTCGCCAGCCGCGAGATTCTCGCGGGACTCGCTATTCCCGTCGCCGCCGAGTGCGTCGGGGGAGTGAGCGGACGGACGATCACGTTCGACGTCTCGGACGGAAGCGTTCTCGTCCGGTACGTGAACGGCATCGAGGAGACATACTGATGACGGAAAATCGGAGCAGCGTGCGCGGGGGCGCGATACGGGTCGTGGTCGGGGAGGATTCTCCCCTCATGCGGACCATGATCGTCGAAGCGCTCGAGCGCGACCCCGGAGTGAAGGTCGTCGGGAAGGGCGCCGACGGCCGTGCCGTTCTCAAGATGGTGGCGGAGCTCAAGCCCGATTGCGTCACGCTCGATCTCGAGATGCCCAATATGAACGGTCTCGAGACGCTCAGGTACATCATGAGCGAATGGCCGGCGCCGGTCGTCATCGTGAGCGGATATTCCGCCGAGGGCGCCGGTCTCGCGCTCACGTGCCTCGAGTCCGGCGCGGTCGATTTCGTCGCAAAGACCTTGGGCGGGAGCCGGTTCCCCGCGGACGAGCTCCTCGCGAAGGTCAAGGCGGCCGCGACGGTGGACGTGCGCCGCATGCGGTTCGCCGCTCCCGAGATCGAGATCGGCGCGCGGAAGCGCACCTCGTTCGCACCGTCGCTCCGCTCCGTCGTCGTGATCGGGGCGAGCACGGGAGGGCCGCAGGCGCTCATGGAGCTCCTTCCCCGGCTGCCGCGCGAGGTTCCCGCGGGAATCGTGATCGTGCAGCACATGCCGCCGGACTTCACGCGGTTTCTCGCGGAGCGGCTCAACGGTCTCTCGAATCTCGACGTCCGCGAGGCCGAGGAAGGGGACGCAATTCTCCCGGGGCGCGCGCTCGTCGCGCCGGGCGGAATGCATCTCTTTCTCGAGGAGCGGGATCGCCGCCCGTGCGTGATGCTCCTCGGCAAGAACACGCTCCAGCGCACCGCGTGCCCGTCGATCGATTTCACGATGACCTCCTTCGCGCCGATCTTTCGGGAACGTCTCATCGGGGTCATTCTCACGGGCATGGGACGCGACGGGACCGCGGGGAGCGCGGCCGTACGGCGCTCCGGGGGAAGGATTATCTGTCAGGACAGGGAATCGAGCCTCATCCACGGCATGCCCGGCAGCGTGATCGGCGACAATCTCGCCGACGATGTATGTCCGCTCGAGGGAATCGCCGGATGCATCGCGCGGATGATTCGCGAAATCGGGGTGAGGGAGCCCGCGTATGAACGTAAGTGATTATAAGGAGCTCTACAAGAGCGAGGCGGACGACGCGGTCCAGGCGCTCGAAAACGGTCTCGTCGGCCTCGAGTCGGCGCCGGAGCCCCGTGCGCCCATAAACGAGCTCTTCCGCCACGCCCACAACCTCAAGGGAATCTCGGGCGCGATGGGTTACGAGGAGATCGTCGAGGCGAGCCACGCCCTCGAGAACGTGCTCGACACGCTGCGGAAGGGTGCCGACGTCACCGTCGCGAAGATCGGCTGCATGCTCGGCGCCGTCGATATTCTGAAGAAGCTCGTGGGACTGACCGCGGGGGAATACGCGGGCGACGCGCGAAGCGCGCAGCTTCTGAGCGAGGTGCTCGTTCTCCTCTCGAACATATCGACGGTCTCCGATCAGAGCGGCGCTCCCGCGCCGACGGCTCCCGAGATCGAAGCCGGCGTGACCCAACGGATAACCTCGACGAAAGTCGAGCTCGAGCGCCTCGACCGGATCATGGATCTCGTCGGCGAGCTCACGATCAGCCGCATCAGGTTCAGCGCCATCGCGGCCGAGCTCGGCTCGAAAACGCTCCTCGACGAGCTCGCCGTCTCGTGGCGGCTCATTTCACGGATACAGAAAGAAGTAATGGAGGCGCGGCTGATCCCCGTGGGCCAGGTGTTCCAGCGCTTCAACCGGCTCGTGCGTGACGTGTCGCACGAGAGGGGAAAGAACGTCAAGTTCGAGATCGCCGGCGCGGAGATCGGTCTCGATCGCGCCGTGCTCGAAGGCATGGTCGATCCGCTCGTCCATCTCATCCGAAACGCGCTCGATCACGGGATCGAAACACCCGCCGAGCGCCGCGCCGCGGGCAAGCCCGAAGAGGGACACCTCACGCTGAGCGCCCGGCGCGAGCGGAACAACGTCGTCCTCGAGGTTTCGGAAGACGGGCGCGGCATCGATACCGCGAGAATCGCCGCCGCCGCGGCCGCGACGGGCATCATCAAGAGCAGGACGGCCGAGCTCACCGAGGACGAGGTGAGCCGCATCATCACGATGCCGGGATTCAGCACCTCGACCGCGGTCGACCGTCTCTCGGGGCGCGGCATGGGCATGAACATCGCCAAGAAGGCCGTCGATTCGTTCGGCGGCTCGATCGTTATCCGGAGCAAACCGGGAGCGGGGACGACCGTCGCGATGCTGCTCCCGATCAACCTCTCGATCATCAAGGCGCTCCTCTTTTCCGTCGGTCCCGACGTTCACGCGCTCCCGATCGAGTACGTCAGCGAGACGAGCCGGTTCGAGCAGGGTTCGCTCAAGAGTCTGCGGGGAGAGCTCGTTTTGGGCGACGGCGACGGGATCGTCCAGGTCCTCACGCCCGACAAGATCTTCGGGCTGCCGTTCGAGTCGACGAGGGAGCGCTATGCAAAGGTCATCATCGTCGATACCGGGAAGCACCGGATCGCCGTCGTCGTCAATCGAATCATCGGCCAGCAGGATATCGTCATCAAGGCCTTGCCGCCGCTCTTCGGAGGGGTGCGGGGGATATCGGGCGCGACCGTCCTCGGAAGCGGCAAGGTGGCGTTCATATGGGATCCACACGTTCTTTTTGAAGGAAGGTGCACGTATGAGTCCGATCAAAAGGCCCTCGTACTTGAGAATTGACGCCCTCAAGGAGCTCGGGAACATCGGCTCGGGGCACGCCATCACGGGGCTCTCGAAGCTTCTCAAGAAGCGGATCGACGTCAACGTGACGAACGTCGATCTCATCCCCGTGAAGATCATCTACAACTTCTTCAACGGCCCCGAATCGATGGTGTCCGTCGTCTACCTCGAGGGGTACAGCGAGAGGTTCCGGGGGATGATGTTTCTTATCTTTCCGTATCCCGAGTCGCTGCGGCTCGTGGAGCTCGCGACGGGGAGACCGCCAAAGGACGAGAAAGTCTGGGACGAGTACTCGCTGTCCGTTCTCAAGGAGATCGGGAACATCATGTGCGGATGTTACCTGAATGCCCTCGCCGCATTCGTTCACAAGAAAATCATGCACTCGGTGCCGCAGGTGTCCCACGACATGCTCGGTGCCGTCATGGATTCGGTGCTCGTGGATCTCAGCATGGAATCCGACTACGCTCTCGTCCTCGAGACCGCGTTCACGCTCGGCGCGAACGAGTGCAAGGGTTTTCTCTTCTTTGTTCCGACCGCGGATTCGCTTGAGACAATTTTTGAAGCCATCGGCGTCGACTGACACGAAAGGAGCGCACCAGTGAAACTCAGGGTACTTATCGTTGACGATGCGATCTTCATGCGGAAGATGATCTCCGATATTCTCGTCGAGAACGGGATGGAGGTCGTCGGTGAGGCGGATACGGGCGTGAAGGCCGTGGAGAAATTCATGGAGCTCAGGCCCGATCTCGTCACCATGGACATCATCATGCCCGAGATGAACGGCATCGATGCGGTCCGCAAGATCGTGGAGTTCGATCGGCAGGCGAAGGTCGTCATGTGCAGCGCGCTCGGCCAGCAAGCGCTCGTCCAGGAAGCGATCACTGCCGGCGCGCGGGATTTTCTCATCAAGCCGTTCAACGCCGCGCGCGTGGTCGAGGTGATTGCGAAGGTCTTCAATCAGGTGCCGACGGCCTGACGGTCCGGTGAAAGGACGGGACATGCCCGAACTCAAGGATGACGAACGGAAAGTCCTCCTGAGCTTCGCCTCCCGCGTCGAGCGGAGCGACCCCGGGGCGCTCAATAACCTCGGCGTGCTCTATTTCCGCAAGGGGATGTACGAGGAGGCGATGGAGCAGTTCAAGGAGGCGCTCAAGGTCGATCCCAAGTTCGATCTCGCGCGGGAAAACCTCACGTACCTGTTCGCGGAGACCGGTCTCGAGGATTCCGACGTGCGGCGCTGGCGCGAAGAAGTGACACGGGATCCGGAAAACTACGAGGCTCTACTGAGGCTCGGCGTCAGCTACCAGAACATGGGGCGCTTCCGCGAGGCGGCCGATATGCTCGGCGCCGTCGTCGAGAAGAACGGCGACCACACGATGGCGCGATTTCACCTCGCGACGACGCTCAAGGCGCAGGGATTCTACCAGCAGGCGCTTGAGCACTACCTCTCGATCGCGGGGAATTTCGCCAAGTCGGCGGTGTTTCACACGGATCTCGGCGAGGTGTACTACAACCTCGGCCGCACCGACGAGTCGGTCGCCGAGCTCAACGCGGCGATCAAGCTCGACACCGATTACTGGCGGTCCCATTTCCTCCTTTCGTTCGCGTTCGGGGACAACGGTCAGCTCCAGGAGGCTCTCGAGGAGAGCCGCGTGGCCTCGCGCCTGAACCCGTCGTTCCAGAACGCCGAGGCGAATCTTGCGCTGTCGAACCGCGCCAAGGACGGCCCTTCCGACATCCCGCGCGCCGGTTTCGGCAAAGATATCGCGAGCCTCGAAAGCACGTCCTTCACGCTCGGTATCGCGTACCGGGAGCGCGGATTTGTCAAGGAAGCCCTCAGGGAGTTCCAGAAAGCGCTCCAGGACATGGCCGACACCGACCGCGTCCATATCGAGATCGGCAAGATCCACATCGTCGAGGGAAATACCGACGCCGCCGCCGAGGCGTTTCTGCGGACGCTCGAGGCGAATCCCGAGAACGCCGAGGCGTACCGCCTCCTCGGGTGCGTGTACCACATGCGGGGCGAATTCCACGAGGCCGCCCTCTGCTACCTCCAGGCCTTCCGGCTCAGTTCCGCCGACGCCGATACGATGAACAACCTCGGCGTGCTCCTGTACCAGGTGGGCCTCAAGGAGGAAGCGGAGCGGATGTTCAAGAAAGGCCTCAACGTCAAAATCTATCACACCGAGCTCAACTACAATTTCCTCAACTGCCATCTGCTCAAGGAAGAGTTCATGATGGCGGAGAATCTCATTCAGCGCTTCGAGGCGTTCATGGGCAAGAGCTCGCTCCTGTACGAGAAGCGTGCGCTTCTCAACTACAAGATGAACCGGTTGACGCTCGCGCTCTTCGATATCGAGAGCGCGATGGCGCTCGACAAGAACCAGGCGGACGCCCTCTATCTCAAGGCGCTCATTTATCTCCGCGAGGAGGATTTCCAGGCCGCGATCAACGCCATGCTCGACGCCGCGAAAGTGTCCCCCCGCTACACGGGGCTCGCGTTCTTCCTCGCGATGGACGCCCCGCAGCACGCGAGCCAGGCGAAGGTCGATGTGCCGGCCGCGTTCGAGCCCGACGACGACCTTCTCGAGCTCCTTCAGTGCGGCCTCGCGCGGAGATTCGACAAGATCAAGGATTCCCTCATGTCCATCGTCGAACGGGGAATGGAAAAGACCGGCGAGATAAAACCTGACGCCGCGCACGACGATTCGGCCGAATCTCTCCTCGAAGCCCTGTCGGAGATTGCGCCCGCGGAGAATGATCGCATATGACCATTCAATCGTCGATAAAGGAGCTCGGGCTCTTCGATCTCTTCCAGATTCTCCACATCAACAAGAAGACGGGGCGCCTCATGGTCACCGACGGGCCCGACGGCAAGGAGGCGCAGATCATATTCCGGCAGGGGGACACGTGTTTCGCCGTCATCCACGACCGCGTGCCCAAAACGATCGAGACGCTCCTCGTCGATTGGGGCATCATCGACGAGGCCTCCCTGTCCCGCATCGAGAAGGCGCTCCGCAGGTATCCGACCCTCATCGAGTGCCTCGAGGGGGAAGGGATCGCCTCACGCGGCCACCTCGAAAATTTCCTCGCGAACTGCGTCCGCGACTGCGTCTACGAGCTGTTCAAATGGGACCGCGGCGAATGCCGGTTCATCGAGGAGGAGATCGACCTGCGGCGCGACATCGTCGTGCTGCTCAATACGGAGAGTCTCATTCTCGAGGGGGCGCGCCGCATCGATGAATGGTCCAACATCGGCGGCAAGGTATCATCGCGTCATTCCGTCTTCGCGCTGAGCGCCGATACGCGGAAAGAGCAGCGGCTCAACCTCAAGCCGCGCGAATGGGAGATTCTCTCCCTCATCGACGGCAGGCGCTCGGTCAAAGAGGTGAACGACGCCGTGGGAGGCGACCTCTTCTCGACGAGCAAGCTCATCTACGGCCTCGTCGTCATGGGGGTCATCGAGCTCGCGAGCGGGGAGACGACCGCGGTGACCGGCGCGGAACGCGAGGGCCGTCTCGAGGACATGCTCCGGAGCGGCAGGGAGCACTATGGCCGGCTCAATCTCGAAATGGCGGCGGCCCAGTTCGAGAAGGCGCTTCAGGTCGACCCCGAGTGCTTCGAGGCGCTCCGCATGCTCGGCGAGATCTATTACAAGATGGACAAACTCAGCGACGCCCTCATCTACCTCACGAAGGCGCGCCTCATCAACCCCGATAACCAGAAGGCGATGTTCATCAAGGGCTATCTCCACGCCCGCCTCGGCGACATTCGCAAGGCGATCAGCGAATGGGAGGAGCTCAAGGAGAAGGGCACGAACCCGCAGGTCGTCGAGCTTGTCGTGAAAAAGCTCGAGCTCGCCCGCCGGTGGGAGAAAGTGCTCCAGGAGTACTGATCCGCATCCCCCGAGCGCCGCTCGCCGAAATCTTCATTGTCGTTCCCCCCCGTGGAGTGGTAGTATATCGACTTCCGATCGATTCCGTGCAACCGTACTCCAAGGAGGTTCGCTCATGCGTTCCAGGCTCTGTGCGCTCGTGCTCGCGGCCGTCATCCTCCTCGTGCCTGTCATGCTGCTCGCCGAGGAGGGAATGTGGATGATCGACCAGCTCGACAAGCTCCCGTGGAAGGATCTGCAGACGATGGGGCTTCAGCTCTCGGCGAGACAGATCTACGACGGCAAGGGGGGCGGCATCGCCTACGCGATCGTCAGCCTCGGCGGCGGCACGGGCTCGTTCGTGTCGCCGAACGGGCTCATCCTCACGAACCATCACGTCGCCCTCGGGGCGCTCCAGCGCACGAGCAGCATGGAGCACAACTACCTCGTGAACGGGTTCAACGCGGCGAGCGGCGATGAAGAGATCCCCGCGCCCGGCTACCGGGCATCCGTGCTCGTCTCGATCGAGGACGTGACGGGCAAGGTGCTTTCGGCGGTCACCGACAGCATGGGCGACCTCGAGCGCTACAACGCCGTCGAGAAGCGGATCAAGGAGATCATCAAATACGGCGAGGAGGGCCGCGACGCCGAGTGCAGGGTCGTCTCCTTCTACGAGGGTATGCAGTACGAGCTCTTCACGTATTTCGTGTGCAAGGACGTCAGGATCGTCTACGCACCCCCCTACGCGGTCGGCGACTACGGCGGCGACATCGACAA
>DATCCP010000223.1:0-3839 GCA_036511215.1 Candidatus Krumholzibacteriaceae bacterium | reverse complement strand
AGCCGATATGGGGTTTTTCGCCCGACTCAAAAAGTGTAAGGTGTTCCGACACTAATCTGGATCGTCGACCGCGCGGGGCACATTCAAATGCCTGGTCATTGCTTCGCCCATCTCCCCCGGGGGAAAAAAAACGATTGAAATTCGCGGGCATCTGTGATAGACTATTCGAAGAGAAATAACTTTTATGGGTGTCAGCGCTAGACTCATGGAAGCAGAATCCTCTAAGTTAAGGGTGCGAATAAGGAGGTGATAGGAGAGATTAGAGGTACGAGGTTCATCACCTTGCAACAGTTATGGCAGCGTAGCTTTTGGCAATGTGCTCAGCTTCTGGGGTCCCGATGAAAGGAGTAGTCATGAGGGCTACATTTATTGCGATGCTGATTCTTCTTCTCCCGGCTGCTCTGCTGGCGAGCCCGACGATGGGGATCGATTTCGGGGGCGGTCATTATTTTATTACCCCGTCGGCCCCCTTTACGATGTTTACTGGGTATGTGATTGGAAATGACGTTGAGTGCTACCTCGATGCATCTGAGTTCATGGTAAGCTATCCTCCGAACGTTATTCAGACAGGATTCGAAATACCCGTGGGCTCGCTGAATCTGGGCGATCCGAGCGTGGGTATTTCGATCACGTACTGGCCGCCCCAGGACGGCTGGAACCCGGGCTGGAACGTGCTCTGCACACTCCATATGATGACGCTTGCCCCATGCGCGGATATGTTGGATTCACCCCTCTCAATCGTTGGGGATCCCGCGACGGGGCTCATCCAGGGTTCGTGCTGGCCGGAGAACAATATTATCGATTTCACGGGTATGACCTCGATCATCTGCCCGAGCGAGGTCGCCGTGCAGTCGAAGACCTGGGGTTCGATCAAGTCGCTATTCTAGGATCAAGATAGCGAGAAGAAACAGCTCGCATATCGGAGAGCCGGATGCCTCGCGCGTCCGGCTCTTTTATTTGTAGCGGTGCCCCGCCGGTTTCACCAATGGTCTCAATCGAGCGAAATAGGATTCTCCTCGCCGTCCTCGCCGCCGTCGTATCGTTCGGCGTTCCGGGCCGGTGCGGCGGCTTCGTGCGCTATGACTTCGAGCAGCGCTATCTCGTTTTGCCCGGCCGCTACATGAAGGATCGCTGTTTCATAAAGCGCGGCGCCGACTGGCATAGCTTCATGATCGTCGGAAGCGATTCGACGATCGGCTGGAGCATACCCGGCAACGAGGTCACCTTCGCCCATGTCTCGACGAGGGATTTCAGGCATTGGACGCCGCACCCGGACGTTCTCGCCGCCGGCACGCTCGCTTGGGACGAGAGAAACATCTGGGCGCCCGACGTGATCCGCTGGGGCGGCGGATTCCGCATGTACTACACGGGCGTCGATTCGAGCGTCGCCCAGAGCATGGGGGTCGCCGAGAGCGACGATCTCTTCGACTGGCGACTCAGCCCGCTCGACCCGCTCTACCGTCCCGATTCCTCGTGGGCGGCGTGGCGTCCGGGGACGTGGTCGAACTGCAGGGACCCCGACGTGTTCCGCATCGGCGATACCCTGTATGCTCTCAACACGTGCTCGACAAAGGGTGGGAAGGGGGCGATCGACGTCGCCGTCTCGACCGATGGCCTCGCATGGCGCGACCGGGGGCCTCTCTTTGTGAACGACGCCGACTCCGTTCTCGAGTCCGTCCAGCTCATCGAGCGGGAGGGGCGGTGGTATCTCTTCTTCAGCGAGCAGGACGTGCTCGGTGTCTCGGTGCTCCGTGCGCCCTCCATGAATGGGCCATGGATCAAGGGGGAACGGCGCGTCATGGCGCGCGGGCAGGCGGCGGAGCTCCTCGGGGATGCGCCGGCGACCCTCGTTTCGCGCCACGCGAGCTACCGCTCGGCGGGCGGCCGGGTCCGGTACGTCGTCATGGTCGATTCCCTGCTCTGGGACGCGTCCGGCAATCCGTATATCGGCGAGGACCGAACGTTCTGGAACGACTGGTCTCCCGCGAGCCTCGACGATCCCGACCCGCGCTTCGGCGAGACCGGCCCCGGGATCCTCGAGACGGATTCGGCCTTCGCGTACCAGCCGACGTTCGGCGAAAACCCGTCATTCCGCGGAGAGGCGGCGCTCGTCGGCCTCGTCGGCAATTCATGGGTCGGGTCGAGGGAACGGTACCGGGGGCCCCTGAGCGGAACCTCCGAGGGCGGTCTCGTCGGTGATGCCGCGGTCGGGGGGATCCGGACCAGGGACTTTCGCGTTACGGGGAGACGTATATCGTTCATGATGGGGGGAACCGCCGATCCCGCGCTCTTCATCGCCCTTCGCGATTCGCGGTCCCACCGATTCATCTTCAGGGACAGCCCCGGCGGCCTCGAGACGCTCGAGCCGCGCGTCTGGGAAGTCGATTCTCTATACGGCAGGCTCGTGTATATCGAGATCGTCGACGGCTCCGTATCGGGGCACATCAATGTCGACGAGATCGTCGAGAGCGCCGAGCCGGTTCCTCCTCCGGACGCCCCGTTTCCCGGACACCTCTTTGACCCGTATCCGAACCCTTTCAGCGGGGGAGTCGTCATGAGCGTGCGCATGGATCGCGACGCCTCCGTCACCGTCGACGTGTATGACGCCTCGGGCAGGCGCGTCAAAAGGGTCTTCTCCGGAAACGCGCGAATGGGCCTCATCAACTTCCGGTGGGCAGGGACGAACGACGGCGGGAATCAGATCGCCGCGGGGATATACTTCCTTCGCGTCGAGGCGGACGGCGTCGCGCGTTCGATCAAAATGATCAAGGTGCTCTGAAGCACGGTGCTTTGAAGCGAGGGCAAAAAAAGAGCGGCAGGGGCAGCGCCCCTACCGCTCCGTCCCCCCATCCGGGGAACCGGTTACAGCATGCGCGGACGGTCGCCGCGAAACGCCGGACGCGAGACCGCACCGTTGAACAGAGGGTGAGACGCGCTGATCCGTCCGAACGAGTTGAGCCTCGGCCGCGATATCGAAGTGCCGTAGTCCGGGAAGAAGTTCTTCTGCTGGACCGAAGAGTTCAGGGGCCGGATGATATCGTTCGGTATCGCGAGCTGGGCCTGGGAGGGGTTCTCGAAGTTCGACCCAACCCTCGCGGCGTCATTCCAGCCGCGGGTGCTCAGGGGGAGGAACGGCTCGTTCCTCGACACTTCGTGAATGAATGATCGCGTCGTGATGATACTATGCGAGAGCGCTCCGGGGACCATGACGTTGACGCCAGACGGCAACCAACTTATTGTCGTTACGTCAGTTCCGTCGATTGGAGAGCTGTGCGCATCGGCCGAGCCCGCGATGAGGCGCCAGCGGGCGTCGCATTCGCCCGAGCGGTCGAGCGCCCACGAGAGGAAGTCAGAGGTCGCCTCGGCCGCGGCGCCTCTCGACGGCGACACGGCGATGGCCGCAAAAACGAGGAAAAGCAATAGGTTCAATCCTAAAGTACGCATCGGCTGCACCTTCTATCTGAACTGGAATCTGAGAAAACAAACGTGTGGATTTAGACGATATGCCGATTCCGCAACGCGGAAGAGAAGGAGAAGAGAGAGAGTCATCTCTCGTACGCATTAATTGTAGCACGGATGGCCCTCCTGTGTCAATATGGTGAAACGCATATGAGTACGAAACGCGTGCTTCTCATCGGGCCCTTTCCGCCGCCCATCGGCGGGGACACGGTGCTCACCCTCAACGTCTCCCGGAGCAGGTATTGGGGGGAGCGCGGCATAACCATCGACTGCATCGACACATCCGCCGGCGACCGGGTGCGCTCGCTCGATGAAACGCTGACCTTTGGTGATCTTCTACGGGGGATGCGAATCTTTTCCGAGCTTGCCGTGAAGCTTCC
>DATCCP010000222.1:0-5795 GCA_036511215.1 Candidatus Krumholzibacteriaceae bacterium | reverse complement strand
CGCCGCAATCCCGCTGAAGTTCGCGCAGACGAGCTGCACCCGCGGACCGAAGGATGCGAGCCGCTCCCTCGCCTCCGCGATCGCCCCGGGGTCGCGATCGACCCCGAGCAATTCCGCGGCGCCGCCGTCCACACCGAGAATGAGCTCCGCATGCCCTCCCGTCCCGATCGTCCCATCCACGAAGAGCCCCCTCCTCCGCGCCCCCAGCAGCTCCACGGCGCGCTCCGCGAGGACCGGTGTATGTCGTATCGCTTGCATGTCTCATATCACTCGCTGCCCGCCGGGGCGGCGGGAAAAGGCTTTCCGAGCTTGCCGCGCTCGACGACGAGATACCTGAGCGCCCGGCGCCAGTCCGGATAGACCGGGATGACGTTCCCTTTCGTCACGAACGCATAGATGCCGAGCACATAGTCGCTGAGCCCGCTCAGGAGCACGCGCTCTCCCTCCGGGTAGCCGTCCTCGAGAACGTTGAAGGCGCGGTAGTCGACGTGCTTGACATTCTCGAAATCGAGAATGAAGCACCCGCGACTTGAATCGCCCGACTCCCTCAGAGAGCTCAGCAGCATGACGGCGTCGTCGCGCCCGACGACTCCCGAGAGTTTCCAGAGGCCGATGCCGCCCTTGTCGCTCCGGTATACCTTCATGTGTCCGCCTCCCTAAAGCTCCCAATCGCTATCGAGGTACGTGTCGTTCGCTTCCTGTCTGATCTTCTCGAAGTCTTCCTGCCGCCATACTTCCATGTGGGTAAGCGCTCCGACGACGACGAGGCTCTTCGATGAGCCGAGTGCTTCGAGAAAATACGAGGGCATCTGAACGCGGCCGACGCGATCGACGGCGAGCTGCTCCGACTCGCTGCTGTAGAACCGGATGAGACTTCTCTGCTTCGGTCCCGGCGGAAGCGTTCCGAGCTGCTCGATGATCCAGTCGTAGTAGTCGAGCGTGAGAAGGTTGAGACACCGGTCCTTGGCCTTGCCGATGATGAGAATCTTCGAACCCGTCTCGCCGGGAATGAGCTCCCTGAACTTCGAGGGAACCGTCAACCTTGACTTGTCATCGAGGGTGCAATAGAATTTCCCTATGAATTTTCTGATGGGTTTCTCAGTCATTGCGGTCGATTCCTTGGCCGTACCGTCGTTGGGCTCGGATATCTATTTCAGGGCTTGGCAACCGTAGAAATCAATAAGTGCGTCCCACTTTATCCCACTTTCTCCCACAGTGTCAAGAGAAATGTCGCGGGGCAGATAATTTTGTGTCAGTTGTAACGTATTATCAACGAATCAGATAGGTAGTTGCAAGACGAGCGTGTACGGAATTTTTTCTCAGGCCCCGGTTCCCGCTTCCGCCCTTCCCTCCCGTGAGGGGCTGGATGCCTTTTTCGCGAGCACGATGAGCGTGCTTCCGAGGCCGCGCACGAGCGGGACTCTCTCGAGGATCGATTCAAGGAGCAGCCCGAGCGGAACGAGCGCATCGGGAATATTCTTCCAGATGAAGATGACCGCCCGCGCGCGCTCCACGCGAAAGCCGGCCTCCTCGAGCAGCCGCACGACCTCGCGGCGCGGCGCCGGCTTGTGATAGCGGTACGGGTGGTACTCTCCACGTTCGATGTCTCCCGCCGGATAGCACATCGCCGGGAAAAAAGCCTTGAGGACGGGCACTTTCACGATTGCGCGCTTCCCCGTTTCAACGATGGAATAGTAGTTCGGCGTCGAGAGAGCGAGCGAGCCGCCCGGCGCGAGCACGCGCCAGGCCTCGCGCAGCGCGGTTCCGCGATCTCCCTCGTAGACGTGCTCGAAGGTCTCGACCGCGGTGACCGCCACGAACGAATTCGATGCGAACGGGAGCGCGGCGAGATCGGCGCCGGCGAGACTCGCCCGGTAGCCGTTCGCGGAGGCGATGAGCCGCGCCGCTCGAAAATCGTCCTGCACGATATCGATGCCGAAGGGCTCGAGCCCTTCCTGCGCGAGAAGAAAGAGATTGTAGCCCCAACCGCACCCTGCGTCGAGGGCGCGCCCCTTCGGGCCGCCGCGGAGAAGAGCCGTGACCTCCCAGAAGCGGCGCCTCGCGAGGTAGGCGCGTGCGCGCGAGCCGAGAAACCAGTTCCGAAGGAGACCGGGGTATCGGTCGTCCGGAATGCCGGGCGGTATGCGCGGCTCGGGGATGGTCATCGCGGCTCCTCTCCTGAGCGCCCGGGAGCTCGCTGAGTGCGACATCATCTCACCGCCCCCCCGACCTTCTCGAGACGGTAGAGAACGTACATGACCGGGCGCGGCTTCCTGATTCCGAGGTTGGGAGCCTCCCCGCGCATAAGAGGCTCGAAGCGCACCCCTTTGATGGTCATGTTCGCGAACCGCGCGGGGACCTCGTCCCGGTCCACGAGGTAATCGGGGCCGAACCGCAGGTAGAGCCCCTCCTCGATGATCCGCTCGACATCGATCTCCTTCCTCATGCGGTTTATCTCGGGCGTCACGAGGCCGCCGAGATCGAGGATGCGCCGGTGCGAATACCAGCCGACGGCGCCGATGTCCGGCGTGGCGACGAGCGCGTCCCGCGGCGAGTTCTTGTCGAGCCACTTCCCCATGCCGGCGAGCACGGTCTCGAGCGAGCGCGAAAAGGCGAGGGTCGGCGGGACGACGACCAACTCGTAGACGAGCACGCTCTGGAGAATGACGACGGCGGCGAAGATCCTGATCGCGGCTCTCCGCCGCGCGGCGGAAGCCCACGCCCGCGCGGAAAGCCTTCGCCAGGCCACGGTGCCGAGCACGATCGCGCTCGGAATGACGGGAACGAGGTACCTCGAGAGCACCTGAAAATCGAGAGCCGCGTACGCGACAGGAAGAGCGACGACCCACAGGAGCATGAGGAGCACACACGGCTCCTCCCTGAAGTTTCCCTTCTCGGAGAAGAAGAGTCCGATCGAACGGCGGCTGAACACTCCGGCGAAAAGCCCCGCGACGAGGGCGAGAGACGGAATCGCGATCGTCGCGCCCATGATCCGCGCCGGGACGAGCGCCCTCTGCAGGATGGCTGCGGAGAAGACCGGCCTCCCCTGCTTCGCCCCCGCTGTGAGCGGGAAATAGCTCCCCGTGTGCCGGTGGATGAGATAGAGCCACGCGGCGAAGAGCGGAACGAACACGAGAAGAAAGACGAACCGGCGCGGCGTCCCCTCCGCGAAGACGAAGGCGATCACGGCGAGCGGAACGAGGAGCAGCGCCTCGGGGCGCGCGAGCGCCGCGAGAACGAGCACGGCGCCGAAGACGGCCGATCGCGCCGCAGAGCGCGCCGCGCCGCGCGAGAGTTCCATGACGAGGAGAATCATGAAGGTGGCGAACGAGGTCTCCATGGCGACCGCGCTCCACCGAACGAACCATGCCTCCGATGCCATGATGAGGGCGGCCGCGAGCGGCGCGCCGGTTCTCCCGTCGAGCGTCGCCGTGATCCGGTACACGAGCGCGATAGAGCCGGCCGCGAAGAGCCACGCCGCGAGCCTCGAGACGCGCATGATGTCGGCGCCCGCCTTGTCGAAGACGGCGAGGATGGCGACCCAGAGCGGGCTCGTCGCGCCGTAGGTCGGCTCGCCCCGATTGAACGAGAGCTCCCCCGCGGCGGCGAGGTTTCGCGCGTACCTGAGGTGGATGAACGAGTCGTCGACGACCGCGCTCCGGAGCGGAATGAGGAGCGCGGCGAACAGAACGACGCCGAGCGCTACGTTCCTGATGTCTTCTCTCCGCATGTTACTCCGATCAATCGCGCGAGAAGCTCGCTCAGCCGAGCGGCCTCGGCGCTCCGCGAATACTGCGGCACCTCTTCGAGAGAATACGAGCTCTCGAGCGTTCCCGCGCGATAGCGCGCGTACATTGTTTCGAGGGCGCGGGCGACACCATCCGGATCGCCGATGCGTGCCGTCTCCCCGCGGCGGAGATCCCGCACGATAGCTGCGGCCTCCCCGTCAGGCCCGACCGCGAGAATCGGACGCCTCGCGCCGATATACTCGAAAAGCTTCCCGGGAACGAGCCCCCGGTACCGCTCGTCGTCGTGCTTGATGAGGAGCAGCGCATGACTCCTCCTCTCGCGCGCGATGCATTCGCGATGCGGGAGGTTGTCCTCGAAGACGACGAGGCCCTCGAGGCCGAGCCGCCGCACCCATTCTTCGTTCGCGGACTCCCGAGCGCCGATGAAAACGACGCGGATATCTGCCGCAGCCGCGGGGGAACGGCGCTTGAGCGCGGCGAACCCCTCGAGAAACGGCCCCGCGCTGCGACCGAGAGTGAGCATGCCGCAGTGCGTGACGGTGAAGGGGCCGGCGGCGGGCCGCGCACCGGCGTCCCGCGCGAAATCCTCCTGGTCGAACCCGTTCGGTATGCGCTCGATCCGGCACCAGGGGTACTTTTCCGCGAGAAGGCGCTCGTGCGCCGCGGTCGTCACGAGGACGAGATCCGCCCGCGACACGGAACGCTCGAGGCGCTCGTGCAGCGCGCGGTGGATCGGCGTCGGCGGCTCGCGAAGATACAGGTTGATCCACGGATCCCTGAAATCGGCGACCCACGGTATCCCGAAGGCGCGCGCGACTCCTCTCGCCGCGAGGTGCGAGCTGTCGGGCGGGCTTGTCGAGTAGATGACGTCGAAGCGTTCGCGGCGGCACAACTCCGAGGCGGCCCGCGCCGCGAAGGGCACCCACCCCGCGTACGTATCGGGGATGAGGAAAAGCTCTCCGAAGCGCCGGAGGGCCGCGAAGGCGCCGGACGATCTCCGCGATCTTCCCCCGGCGCTGTCGCCTCGAACCGCCCCGAGAAGCCGGAGACCGGATAGGGACGCGGTCCGCACGATGCGCACGCTCGAGGGGATCTCCCGCTCGAGCCCCGGGTCCGATATCCAGAACTCGCCGGGGCGCGGGGTCACGACGGTGACCTGCCACGACAGGCGCGAGAGGTACTTGACGAACGAGAGTGGACGGTACACGCCGCCGCCCCCCGCAGGAGGAAAGAAATTGATGATCATGAGGATCTTTCTCATCGCTCGCGATCCGCCGTGGAGAGCATCCATGCGGCGATCCTCCTTCCCGGCCGTACCGTGACGAGATCGAGGATCTGAGCCGTCTCGTCCGGCTTGAACACGCCGAGCCGCGCGATGATGAACCGCGCGCCGAACGGCGAAACGGCGAGAAACGCGATCGACGCGAAGAGGCGCACGTGGGTCGTCAGGGCCATGCCGCACGCGGTGACCGCGGCGAGCACGACGAAGAGCCGCCCGATTCCCCCGCCGATCCCGCCGAAGAACCTCCCGCGCCTCGCGAGCGCGATGGCCGCCGTCATCTGCACGAGAGAGGCCAGCAGCTGGGCGACGGCCATCCCCTCGACGCCCATCACCGACACGAAGAGAAAGAAGGTGCCGAAGTACACCGCCATCCAGAGAAAATCACAGAGGACCGCCCATTTTATGAAATGGAGCGAGCGCATCGTCGCCGTGAGCGGCGCCGTCACCGCCGCGAGCGGCACCGTCGGGAGAAGTATGAGGAGGATACGATATGAGTCGGCGTACGTCTTCCCGGAGAGTATGACGATCACGTCGCGACCGATCACGGCGAAGAGGGCCGTGCAGAAAAGCGCCGCGGCGACCAACCCCTTTGTGAACAGCCCGATTCTCCCCGCGATAGCCTCCCATCTCCCTTCCTCGTAGACCCTGGTGATCTCGGGCTGCGCGGCGAGAATGGGAAGACCGAGGAACCGTTTCAGGAGAACGTCGACGCGCGAAGCGACATGGAAGAGAGATATCGCTGCCATCGGAAGCACCGAGGACAT
>DATCCP010000221.1:0-2152 GCA_036511215.1 Candidatus Krumholzibacteriaceae bacterium | reverse complement strand
TCGGGGGAGCAGAACTTGTGCCCCGCCCCGTGCGACTTGCGTCCCTCGATGCCGTACTGCCAGCCCTTTATCGTGCGGTAGACGACCGCCGTCGGCTGGTCGTTGATACGATCCTTTGCGACCTCGAGCGCGGCGAGGACGTGCTTGAAGTCGTGCCCCTTCTCGACGTAGATCACGTTCCAGTCGTGGAGAAAGCAGAACTCGATCGGATCCCACTGGACGTAGTCGCCCGGCTTGTCACCTTCGCGGCAGACCTTGTTGGAATCGATCGAAGCCTGGTTCCAGTCGATGTGGAACTTGATGTTCCACAGCTGCGCGGCCGATGCCGTCGCGAACGCCTCCGCGACGCGTCCCGGCGTCATGCCGCCCTCGCCCTCGGTGATCTGAACGAGGGGCGCCGCGGCGCCGTAGGTGTCCATCGCGCCGAAGCCGAGCCCGAAGCTCGAGCCCACGCCCACGCCCGAGGCCCCTGTCGAGAGCTTGATGAAGGGTGTGGCGGGCGTCGGATGCCCGTCGAGGGGTTTCGCGCGATACTTCGCGAAGAGCGGCGTCTCCTGGGTCGGATTGCGCCTGAATCCGAGGAGGTCCTCTATCCTGAGCTGGAACTTCTCCTCCTTCGGGAGAAGCGCGGGCCGTCCGATGCGCGCGACCTCGTTGCGCAGCGCCCACATCCCATAGAGCCCCATTGCTTTGTGTCCCGCGGCGTACGACATGATGTCCGCCTCGGGGCGTTCGGGGTCCCCGATGTCGTAGTCGAGAACGTGGAAGAGAACGCCGGCGACGTGGCGGCCCGACGATATGCTCCCGCCCGGGTGGCCCGACGTCGGCACGAAGTTGTAGAGAATCCCGCACAGGGTGCGGTAGACGAGATCGAAATCCTCGAAGTTCTTGATCGTCTTTTCCGGGAATTGGAACTTGTCGATATCGGGGCCGATCTCAATGTAGACGCCGCGCCGCGGCCCGAAGTTGAGCTTCTTCACTGTAACCTTTTCCTTCGCCATTCTCCACGCTCCTCCTCGCTCTGAAGACGAAAGCGCCGACCATGTGAATTCCAAAATAATGTAAGGATTAGTATATAGCAAATGCCCGAGGCGTGTCAACGGCGGATGAGCTGTGGCGGATGGGCGGCATGGAGGCGCCGCGCCCGCGTGCTCAGACCCGGTACCCGCGCGAGAACAGATTCGTGAAAATGAGTGCCATCGCGCTCGGTATCGTCCGGAAGATGTACGGGTAATTCTCGATCGCCTTCGGCGGCCGAAGATAGAACCCCGCGTACGCCTTGAAGAGAAACCGGTTCAGCACCTGCGGCGTGATCTTGTCGAGCTTGATCGTCGGGTGAAGACCCGAGTACATCGCCCAGTTCTTCGTGAGGAGCTTCTCCTTGACCTTCTCGAAGAGCTTCGTGCCGGGATACGGCGTGAGCAGCGAGAACTGCACCCTGCTCGGATTGAGGAATTTCGCGAGGTCGATCGTTTGCCTCATCGTGCGAGGGTTGTCCCCGAGGGCGCCGAGGATAAAGGCGCCGATGATCTTCACGCCGTTCTCGTGGAGAATGTCGACCGCTTTCTTCGCGTCCTCGACGGTCGATTTCTTGCCGTATTCGTTCAGGATCTCCTGGGAGCCGCTTTCGAAGCCGAGGAACATCCATTTGAGCCCCGAGCGCGCCATCACCTTGACCATGTCGGGGTTCTTCACGACCGTCTCAACGTGGGACATCGCCTCCCAATGGAGATCGTAACCGCCCGCGATGATTCGTTCGGCGATCTTCACTGCCCGGGCGGGGTTCAACGTGAAATTGTCGTCAATGAAGTTGATCGCCTTGTAATCGTACTTATGGTAGACGAGATCGATCTCCTCGAGGAGGCCGTCGACCGAACGCGGCCGCCAGCGGACGCCGGAGAATTGGGATGAGGAGCAGAAGTTGCAGTTGAACGGGCAGCCGCGCGAGGTGATGATGGTCGTCATGGGGCGCCCGTCGATCTTCTCCTTGTAGCTCCGCAGCGGCAGGAGCTCGCGCGCCGGGAACGGGAGGGAGTCCAGATCGGTGATGAATGCCTCGTTCGGCGTCCTCGCGACCGCGCCGTCGGCGAGATAGGACAGACCCCCCACTTCGCCGATTGGAATTTCGTGCGAGAGATATCTCACGAGCGAG
>DATCCP010000220.1:0-2713 GCA_036511215.1 Candidatus Krumholzibacteriaceae bacterium | reverse complement strand
GCCTCCACGTATGCGGAGACCGCGCCCGCGGGGCACGATGACAGGGCAACGGCGGCAGTGACGAGTACGACGAGCAGCTTCACGTGCAATCTCCCCCGGCGAAAAGGACGCTCCCGCGACGAGGTCGGTACAATCGTATGTAATTGTACGGCACAACGGGGTCTTCTGTCAATCCTGCTTTCCTAGGAGACGAGGAGCATCGACACGATGAGCTGTGCGAGAATGATCTTCGCGATCATGGAGGCGGGGTACACGGCGGCGTACCAGACGTTCGGAAGCTCGTTCGACGCCTGCTGGTTCGCGTAGGCGAGGCACGCGGGCTGTGTCTGCATTCCCGAGACGACTCCCATGACCGCCGACATGGGAAGCTTGAGGAACTTGTATCCGGCGAGGATTCCCGCCACCGCGACGAGACTCGTGATCGCCGCTCCCGCCACGATGAGTCCCCACCCGCCCGTCCTGAACGTTGCACCGAACCCGGGCCCCGCCTTGGTCCCGATCGCCGCGAGGAAGAACACGAGCCCGACCTGCCGGAGGACGAGGTTCGCCGTGTAGGGGATGCCCCAGATGATCGGTCCCGTCCGCTCGAGCTTGCCGAGGATGAGCCCGACGATGAGCGGGCCCCCCGCGAAGCCGAGCCGGAAGACCATTCCGTTCGGGAGCGGAAACGCGACAAGTCCGAGAAACACGCCGAGCACGATGCCGAGGGAGAGCGAGAGGAAATCGGTTTCGGAGATCGAACGTATCGAATCGCCGAAGAACTTGGAGATCGATTCGAGGCTTTCGCGGTGCGCGACGACGCGAATGCGGTCGCCCGACTCGAGGACCGTATCGGGCGCCGGCACGAAATCGACGTCGCCGCGGCGGAGCCTCGTGATCGTGGCGTCGAAGTGCCTGTGGATCTCGAGCTCGCGGATCGACTTGCCGATCACGTTCTTGTTCGATACAAAGACGCGACGGTACGTGATCTGCCCCGAGGTCTCCGGGAGGTGCTCGGCGCTCTGATCTCCGAAGAGGATGCGCGCCCGCTCGAGCGCCTCCTCGGGCCCGACCGCGACGATCTGGTCCCCCGCCGCGAGAATCGTCAGCGGCACGACGACCGAGACCGCGTCTCCCCTCTGGATGCGGCTCAGGGCGAACCCCGGCTCGCCAAGGTACTGGAGCGCCTCCCCGGCCGTTCTCCCGGCGAGCGCGGGATTGGTGACTCTGAACGTTCGACTGAGAATGGCGCCCGTGCCCGACTCCTTCAGACGCTCCGCTTCCTCCTTCGCGAAGTCGATCCTGAAGATCTTCGTGAAGAGGAAGAACCAGAGAATGACGCCGAGGACGCCGAACGGATACGCGAGCCCGTAGGTGACGACGGGGCTGTCGACGTAGAGCCTTACGGCGGAGGGGGACAGCGCCCCCTTCATGTTGTCGATCGTCTCGACGGTCGCGGCCAAGGCCGGCGTGTTCGTGAGCGCCCCGCAGAACAGCCCCGCCACGCTCGGTGCCGAAAGCCGCATGACGCTCTTGAGAACGACGGCGAGACCGGCGCCAACGCACAGAACGACGACGACGAGGAGGTTGATCCGGAGCCCCCGCGTGCGGAACGAGGCGAAAAAGCCCGGGCCGGACTGGATCCCGATGGCGTACACGAAGAGCACGAGGCCTATTACATATATATAGTCGGGGAGCGCGAGGCGAGGGTCGAGGGCGCCGAAGGCCATTCCAACGAAGAGAACCGCCGCTACGCCGAGCTTGAAGCCGAATATCTTGATGTTTCCGAGGAGGTACCCGAGCCCGATCACCGTGAAGAGGAGGAGAATCGGGTTTGCGGAGAGGATATTCGAGATGCCCGTGACGGCCGGGCCGAGGCCGGCGAATATCAGCTGCTGTGCCGCCATCGCTTCAGATCTTTCTCACGGCGACCGCGGTGTCCCGTCCCATGAACCGGGCCGCCGCGCGCACGTGCTCCCACGGCGAATGTTTGTGGTGCTCGGCGAAGAGATCCGCGCGCCCGGAGCTCTTCGCGATCATCTCGAGGGACGCCGCGTCAGCCGTGACCATATCGCCCGCGCACACGAATCCGACGTCCGGCGTGATGATCGGTCCCGCGTCGCCCATGCAGTCGCAGTACTTCGCGATGTTCCTGAGCACGTTCACGGCGTATGTCTTTTTGAATTTTCCGTGGGCGGCCGCCGCGGCCTCGGCGAGGAGCTCGTCGAACGCCGCGACGCGCGGCGTGATGCAGTTCGCGGGGCACACGAGCGCGCAGTTGCTGCAGCCCGGGCACCAGGTCGCGCCGAAACACGGCCCCGTCGTCTCGAGCTTGATGTTCTGTGTCGGGCAGCTCTCGACGCACGCGCCGCACTGCGTGCACCCCTCGGAGTAGGTCGGCTCGCCCCCCGCGTGGATCGCGCCCTTCGTCTCCTTTGCGACGCACCCCATACCGGCGTTTTTGACGGCGCCTCCCATGCCGCACGCGACGTGACCCTTGACATGCGTGAGGAGCAGCACGCCGTCGGCTTCGACGAGATCCGCGCACACGCGGTACGTCATGTGCGAGCCCGTGACGGCGACGCTCCGGTTCGAGACGACGACGGGGCACGCGAGTTCGCCATCCCTATAGCCGTGCTTCGCCGCCGCGGCGAGATACCCCTTCGCATTGTTGCGGGGACCGGCGTACGTGACGGGGGAGTCGAATATGAACGGTTTCGCACCTATGCGAGCG
>DATCCP010000219.1:0-11828 GCA_036511215.1 Candidatus Krumholzibacteriaceae bacterium | reverse complement strand
AATCCCTCCCGAACTGCTTCTGGACGTTCGCGAGCAACTCGCCGAGGCTCATTCCGATGAGAGTCATCGTCGCTCCAGATTCTTCTATTCCCTGTCATCAACACTGCCCATGGATGGCGTAGGCATTACCGGGAATCGGATTTGCAATTGCTATACCATAGAGGGACATGGGTCCGGGCGTGTCCCGCGCGGGAACGAGCACGCACAGGGGGCCATACAGGGACAATAAATACAATGTGTTACATTCACGGCGAGACTTGGGGAAGCAACGGGAAACGGCGCGGCACAGGGCGCAAGAACGACGGACTTTGCACCGCACCCTTCGCTTTTTGCAACAGGAACGGAAAAAGGAGAACGCCATGCAGGACATCGTGATGAAGCAGGTTGACGTGTTCACGACGAACCCCTTCAGCGGCAACCCCGCCGGCGTGATAACCGAGGCCGATTCTCTCTCGAGCGACATGATGCTCACGATCGCCGGCGAGATGAACCTCTCCGAGACGACGTTCGTCACCCTTCCGTCGTCCGACGAGGCGCTCTTCAGGATCCGCTTTTTCACGCCGAGCGAGGAAGTGAGCCTGAGCGGCCACGCGATGATCGCCTCGTGCTACGCGCTTCTCGAAGACGGGCGGATCCCGCTCGGAGACGGCGTGACGAAAGCCCTATTCGAAACGAAGGTCGGCGTCAAACAGCTCGACATCCATTTCACGCGCGGCGCGGCCACCCGGCCCCGGGAGACCGCGGGCGCCGTTCTCGCGATCAACGGCACGGAGGCGGGCGTTCTCGAAAAGATCATGCTCCACCAATCGGTCAAGAAATACCGTCCCTCGGACGTCGCGGCGCAGGATATCGCACGGATCCTCGGTCTCGACGCCGGTGAAATCCGGCGGACGGGGCTCCCGCTCGAGATTATATCGACGGGGTTCGAGCAGCTCATGATCCCCGTCGCCCGCAAGGAGACGATTCACGAGATGAATCCAGACCTCATCAAGCTCGGCCTCATGAACCGCGCGCACGGTATCCACACGAACCACGTCTTCGCCGTCGACACGTATAGCGAAGACTGCGTCGCCTACATGCGCCACTTCGCCCCGGCCCTCGGTATGTGGGAGGACCCCGCATCGGGGACCGCGGCCGCGGGCCTCGCCTCGTACCTCCTCCGCCACGGCGTCGTTACGTCGGGGAACATGATCATCGAACAGGGGAAGGACATCGGGAACCTGGCGCGGATCCTCGTCGAGGCGCTGAACCCCGAAGACCCGCTCGGTGAGATGCGAATCGGCGGGCTCGCCGTGACGTCTATCACGCGGAGAATCTCGATCGAGAACGGGGAACTCGTCGTCTTCTGAGGCTACCGCTTCGGGAGTGAGAAGTAGAAGGTCGAGCCCGCGCCCATTTCGCTCGTGACCCATACCTTCCCGCCGTGCAACTCAACGTAGTGCTTCACGAGCTTGAGCCCGATGCCGAGACCGTCCTTCTCGCGCGTCGGCCCGCCGTCGAGCTGGCTGAACTTCTCGAAGAGCGCGGGGATATCGTTTGCATCGATGCCGGGACCATGGTCCCGTACCGAGACGACGACCTCGTCCGCCGCGTTTCTCGAGGCGATGACGACGGAATCCCCCTCACGGCTGAATTTCACCGCGTTATTGAGCAGATTCACGCACGCCTGCCTGATCCGCAGCGGATCGAAACTCATAATCGGGATGCTCTCGTCAAGTTCGGTCAAGAGCCGGACGCCGTTCTGTATCGCCGGTGGCTCCGCGATCTTCGCCGATATCTTTATAACGTCGTTGAGACTCGCCTCGCCTATGTGGAGCATCGTCTCGGACACCTCTACTCGCGAGAGGTCGAGGAGGTCGTTGATGAGCCCGAGGAGCTTGTTCGAGTGCGCGTCGATCACGCGGAGGAATTCGTTCCGGGTCTCGGGATCGATCGTCTGCTCCCGGTCCTCGATGAGCGTGCCCGTGTACGCCATGATGACGGAGAGCGGCGTGCGGAGCTCGTGGCTGATCCTGCCGAGAAATTCGTTCTTGAGATCGTCGAGCTCGCGCAGCTTCTTGTTGATCGTCAGGAGCTCCACGTTCTGGACGGTTATCTTCTCCTGGAGGGCCTTGCGCTCCGTGACGTCGTGGGCGAGCGCGAGAATGTACGGATGGTCCTTGATCCTGATGACGGTCGCGCTGATCTCGAGATACAAGAGCTCTCCGGTCTTCTTGAGATAGGGAAGCTCGGGGAGCCTCGTCAATTCGCCCCTCAGAATGTTCGATAGCCTCTTCCGCGCCTCCTCGCGTCGCGCCGGAGGCATGAGGCTGAGGATATCGCGGCCGATGATCTCCTCGTGGGTGTAGCCGCTGAGGTCGCACATCATCCTGTTGCATTCGACGATCTCGCCGGACGCATTGATAATCGCGATGATCTCGCTCGCATTTCGCATGAAGAGCTGGTATTTCGAGCCGAGATCCTCGAGCTCCCGCAGGAGCTGGCATTTCTCGATCGCTATCGAGGTGAGGTTGCTGAACCGCACGATGAGGTCGAGGTCGAAATCGGTGAACCGGTTGAGCGTGTAGCTTCCGATGTTCACGGTTCCAATGAGCGCGTTCTTCGCCATGAGCGGAACGACGATGTCCGATTTGAGCGCGTCTTCCTTCATGATCTCGCGGAACCGCGTGTCGGCCGGGATGTCGCCGCGCACGACGGGCCTCTTGTGGATCGCGACCCATCCGACGAGGTTGCTCTCGTCGAGCGGCACGTAGCGCCCCTCGCCCGATTTGTCGCCCGATTTGCGCCAGACGTGGCGAAGGAAGAGGCCGTTCTGCTCCTTGTCGTAGATGGCGACGCACCCGATGTCGTAGTCGACGACCTTCGAGAGCTCCTTCGATATCGTCGAGAGAATCTGGTCGAGGTCGAGCTGCGAGTTGATGACGTTCGCGATCTCCATGACGGCGGCAAGCTGCCGCTCCTCGTCGGTCCTGTCGCGGCACACGTCGCAGTAGACGAACGAGGAACGCTCGTCCGGGGAGGGAGTCATCTCGGCGGTCTCGCGGGCGCTCAGCGAGCCCTGCGCGCACGAGCCATCCTGCCCGTCCGGAAGGGGGGGTATCGATCCGAATTCTTCGCACGATCTGCTCAATGATCCTCCCGGAGATAGAGGCTCCGTCACGAAACCGCTTGGGGACCCGGACGCGCCGCGACCGCCTCGCGAGTACCGCGCCGCCCGGTGGTATGCAGGAAATATTCCACTCCCGCCGGAAAACGGCCCGAAAACCACGATGGAACTGATTTTATTGCAGACAGATGAATGCCGGGAAATGGCCGGGGCGTCTGTTCAGATGACGAATGAGAACCGGCTCTTGAAATGCCGGAGCTTGAGATCCCTCCCGTAATCGACGCGAACGGCGGGAATGCGATCGCGGTGGTCGTAGAGCAGCTTCACCGCTTCGGCCGCGGCATAGAGGTCCCGGTCCTCGTACGCGAGGCGCGGGACGGCCGCGCGGATATTATTGACGCGCGGCTCCGGGGGGATCTCCTTCGCGCCGTCGAAGGCGCCGAAGGCGTAGAGCCCGAGCTCGCAGAACCGGTGCCCGGCGATGAGAAGAAGCCCCGTGAACGCGATCCCCTTGAGCTCTTCGTCGCGCGCGCGGCCGTCGAAGAACGCGTCGACGTCGATGTAGATCGCATGGCCGCCGATCGGCCGGACGATCGGAATGCCGAGCGCCGTGAGCCGTTCGCCGAAACGCTGCACTTGCCGGACGCGGAAGTCCAGGTAGTCCTGGCGCGTCACGGTGCGGAGCCCCTCGGCGAGCGCCTTGAGGTCGCGCCCGGCGAGGCCCCCGTACGTTGGATGCCCCTCCGTCATGATTTGGTAGTCGGTGAGCTCGTTCGCGAAGTGGGGAAACCTCTTCGTGAAGAGGCTCTCATCCCTGAGACAGATCGCTCCGCCGATGTTGCCGAGTCCGTCCTTCTTGAAGCTGATGTGAAAGCCGTCGACCTGCTCGAACATCTCGTGCACGATCTCCTCGATCCGGCGGTCGGCGTACCCCTTCTCTTTCTCGCGGATGAACCACGCGTTCTCCGCGAAGCGGCACGCGTCGAAGAAGAACGGCACATTGTGCCTGCGCGTGATATCCCGGACGCGCTTGATATTCTCCATCGAGACGGGCTGGCCGCCCCCGGTGTTGTTCGTGATCGTGAGGTAGACGACCGGGACGCGCTCCGGCTCGCTCTCGAGGAGATTCTCGAGCACATCGAGATCCATGTTGCCCCGGAACGGGAAGCGCTCGTCGCTCGCCAGATGCTCGCGGCACGGAAGGTTGACGGGCACCATGAACTTGTCCTCGATGTTTCCCTCGGTCGTGTCGAAATGCGAGTTGCTCGGAACGACGAAGTACGGGTCGTAGGGACCAACCGTTTGCCCTTTCACGGCCTTGATCCGGTGCTCGATCCTCGAGCGGAGCTCGGGGAGGAGATCCTTGGATAGGGGCTTCGGCGCGGGGAAGCCCTTGCTCTTGAGCTCGCGCGAGAGAACGGTGAATAAGGCGCTTTCGGCGGCCCGTCCCTGATGAAATATGAAGAGAGGCTCGCGCTCGCCCACCCGCAGACCGCTCCGCTGCCGCCACGCGGGACCGAATGTGGCGCCCACCTGGTCCTTGAGCTCGAAGTACCCTTCGTTCGATCCGTACGCCTCGTCCCCGAGGAGCATCGCCGCCCACTGCTCGATCGTCATCGTCGTCGTGCCCGAATCGGAAAGGAGATCGCAGCCGGGTATCTTGTCCGCCCTGAAGAGAAACGTGTTGAGCCCCGCCTCCTTGATCAGGATAGCCTTTCGCTCCTCGAAATCGGCCGGCGAGCAGTCCCGGAAGCGCACTGCGGCGTTCCGGTAGGGACGGGGCCGATAGCAGGGGGACGGCACATTCGGGAGGTCGAGGTTGCTTCGAAACTGCGAAATAAAGAAATCGAGTACGTCGCTCATCAGAAGATCTCCTTCGGGGGCAGGTTCAGGACCTCGCGAACCTCCTCGATGGTCGCCCGTGCGACGGTGCGCGCCTTCGCCGCACCGCTCATCAGAATTTCCTTCATACGATCGGGTTTCTCCTTGAGTTCCCGGCGCCGTTCGCGGATGGGACGGAGCGCTTCGTTCATCCGCGCCGCGAGCTCCCGCTTGCAGTCGACGCAGCCGCGCAGGCCTTCCTCGCACTCGTGCCGCACGGCGGGCTGTTCAGCCTTGTTGTAGAGCCCGTGGAAGGCGTACACGACGCAGCCGTCGGGATGCCCCTTGTCGTTCTTGCGCATCTTGACGGGGTCGGTGAACATCGTCCGCACGATCTCCGCCGTCCGCTCCTCCGAGTATGCGAGCGCGATGTAGTTGCCCGTGCTCTTGCTCATCTTTCTGTCGACGCTGTCGGTACCCGGGACCTTGGGAACCTGCGTGAGGAGCACCTGCGTGATCGGGAACACGTCCCGGCCGTAGAGGCTGTTGAAACGCTGCGCGAGGTCGCGCGTCATGTTGACGTGCGCCTCCTGGTCCTTGCCGACGGGAACGAATTGTCCCTTGTAGATGAGAATGTCCGCCGACTGGAGCGTCGGATAGCCGAGGAGCCCGTAGCTCGGGCTCTCGATCTTGTAGCCGAGCACCATTTCCCTGTATGTCGGGTTCCGTTCGAGCCACCCGAGGGGCGTTATCATGGAGAACACGAGGTGGAGCTCGGCGATTTCCGGCACGTGCGACTGGATGAACATGGAGCATTTCGCGGGGTCGAGGCCCACCGCCACCCAGTCGATCGCCATATCGATCACGTTCTCGCGCAACTTCGAGACGTTCTCGTACCCGACTGCCTCCCCCCCGCCCGGAGTCGTGAGCGCGTGCCAGTCGACGATAAAGAAGTAGCACTCGTAGTCGTTCTGGAGCCGCACCCAGTTGTCGAGCGCACCATGCAGGTTGCCGAGATGCACGCTTCCCGTCGGCCTCATGCCGCTCGTGACCCTGCCCTTGCTCATGCCCTGCCTCTCTCTCCCGGAATGTCTCGCTCGCGGGGCGCTGTCCACAGGCTAAAGAAAATAGGGGTGGCAGGACTTGAACCTGCAGCCCTCGGTTTTGGAGACCGATGCTCTGCCAATTGAGCTACACCCCTGGAAATGGCACATCCGTGCGATATTTCCGCTCATATTATCAATTTACGACGCAAAGTCAAGCGCTTTGGCCTCCCGGACCGGCGAAGGTCCCACAACCGTTGACGGCGCGATATGCGGGCGCTACACTGCGACCGGACACCGGTGCTCGGCGGGCTTTTCGATCGGAATGGGCGATGCCTCGTCGTTTGCGAATATGTATCTCCGTTGTGTTCGCCGCGGCGATCCTGTCGTTCTGTGCCGCATGCGCGTCGGACGACGGCAAAGGCGTGAGCGACGCCTGGCGGGGACCCATCGAGGGCACCTTCATCCAGTATCAGGACTGGATGATGAAAATGGACGCTCGCGCCTGGCGCCGCGAGCTGGATGCGATGCGGCGGGCCGGGATCAGCGTCGTCATCATCCAGTGGCTGCAGATGAACGACTCCCGATTCATCCCCTCCGATGGCGCGGCCCTCGACCCGACACGGATCATCCTCGAATACGCCGACCGGCACGGAATGGAGGTGTTCATCGGGCTCGCCTACGCCGATCTCTGGTGGACGCGGCTCAGAGACGAGCGCTATCTCACCCTCGCCGCCGTGACGAGCATTCACGTCGCGAACGAGGCATGGGCGCGCTACGGAGGGCACCGGTCTTTCGCGGGCTGGTATCTCCCGCAGGAGCTCCGGGACGCGAACTATCCCTCGCACTACATCGACGCTCTGAGAGACTTCCTGAAGGGGCTCGGCGACAGATGCCGCGCCCTCTCCGGCGGCAAGCGCGTCGTGATCTCTCCGTCGATGTCGGGTCTCGTCGCTCCCGACCTCTTCGGGCGCATCTACACGTCGCTCCTTCTCGGCTCGGGAATAGACGTCGTGATATTTCAGGACGGCGTCGGCGCCCGAGACTGGGACAAGGACCTGGAGCCCCGCGTCGTCCCCTACTTCAGCGCGATGCGCGCCGCGTGCCGGACTGCAGGGGTCGCGATGTGGTCGGACGTCGAGATCTTTCATCACACGGGGAAGCGCTCAGGATCGGAGCCCGCATCGATCGAGCGTATCAAGAGGCAAATGGCCGCCGAGTCGCCGTTCGTGAGCAGGTTTGTCATGTTTGACTTTTTCCACTACATGAGTCCCCACCGCGGCCGCGCGCAGAAAAATCTCTACAAGGACTATCTCCGCGAGCTCGCACACCCGGCCGGCCCCTCGCGGTAGACGGCGCCCGCGGCGCTCCGGTAGACGGCGTCCGAGGCGCTGTTGACCGGGCGATTCCGTTGTGCTATATTGCACTCCGTATTTTGTCCGCTTTTCATCCAAACGGAGGTACGCGGTGATCACAAGTATCCCGAAGATCGACATGCCGAAGAACGAGCCGATCTATTCATACGGCCCCGGCTCGAAAGAGAAGGCCGAGCTCAAAGCGAAGCTCAGGGAGCTCTCCCGCAAGAAAATCGACATCCCATGCATCATCGGCGGCCGGAACGTCCGTACGGGCAAAACGGGCCTCTGCGTCGTGCCGCACGATCACAAGCACGTGCTCGCCGTCTACCACAAGGCGGGGCGCAAAGAGGTCGCGGCCGCGATCAAAGCCGCAATGGCCGCGAAGGACACGTGGGCGGGCCTGCCGTGGGAGGCGCGCGCGGCCGTGTTCCTGCGCGCCGCCGATCTCCTTGCCGGCGAGTTCCGGAGCACCCTCAACGCGGCGACGATGCTCGGCCAGTCGAAAACCGCCTTTCAGGCCGAGATCGACGCCGCCTGCGAGCTCATCGATTTCTTCCGCTTCAATACCTACTTCATGAAGATCATCCTCGGCCAGCAGCCCGAATCGGCCCCCGGGATCTGGAACATGAGCGAGGCGCGGCCGCTCGACGGATTCGTGTTCGCCGTGACCCCGTTCAACTTCACCTCCATCGCGGGGAACCTCCCGACGGCGCCCGCCATCATGGGCAACACGGTCGTCTGGAAACCTGCCTCGAGCGCGGTCTACTCGGCGCACTTCATCATGCAGATTCTCAAAGCTGCCGGGCTCCCGGACGGCGTCATCAATTTGATCCCGGGGCAGGGCTCGGTCGTCGGCGACATGGTGCTCACGCATCCCGACCTCGCGGGCGTTCATTTCACGGGGAGCACCGCCGTATTCCAGAACATGTGGGAAGTGATCGGATCGAACATCAAGAGCTACAACCAGTACCCGAGAATCGTCGGAGAGACGGGCGGGAAGGACTTCATCTTCATGCATCCGACGGCGGACGTTCGACCGGCGGTCATCGCGATGGTTCGCGGCGCCTTCGAGTTCCAGGGGCAGAAGTGCTCGGCGGCCTCGCGCGCGTACGTGCCGAAGAGCCTTTGGCCGCGGGTCAAGAAGATGCTCCTCCACGAGATCTCGACGATCAGGATGGGCGACCCCGCCGACTTCCGCAACTTCATGTCGGCCGTCATCGATAAGGCCGCGTTCGACAGCATCAAGGGATACATCGCCTACGCCAAGCGTTCCGGCGGCGCGAAGATCATCGCCGGCGGCGGCACGAGCGACCGGAAGGGCTACTTCATCGAGCCGACCGTGATCGTGGCGAAGCGTCCCGATTTCAAGACGATGAGGGAAGAGATCTTCGGGCCGGTGCTGACGATCTACGTCTACAACGACAGCCGGCTCGAGAAGACACTCGGCCTCGTGTGCACGACTTCCCCGTACGCGCTCACCGGCGCTATATTCGCCGAGGACCGGCAGGCGATCGTCATGATGACTGAGGCCCTCCGGGAGGCGGCGGGCAACTTCTACATCAACGACAAGCCGACGGGCGCCGTCGTCAACCAGCAGCCCTTCGGCGGGAGCCGCGCATCCGGCACGAACGACAAGGCCGGAAGCCTCCTCAACATGATCCGCTGGACGAGCCCGCGGACGATCAAGGAGACCTTCTGCCCTCCGAAGGACTACCGCTATCCGTTCATGGCGGAGGAGTAAGCGGGAGTCTGGGGCCGCGACGCGTCCCGGGGCCGGACTACGCCGAGCGCTTCGCCGCGAGCTCGGCGAGGACCGCCTTGAGGAGCTTCCAGAACTTCTCGACCGAGGGGATATTGACCCGTTCGTCGGGCGAATGCGGGTGCTCGATCCACGGACCGATCGAGATCATGTCCATTCCCGGGAATTTCTCCCCGATGATGCCGCACTCGAGGCCGGCATGGATGGCCTTCATCTGCGGCTCCTTGCCGAACTCCTTCAGGTGCACGGCCTTCACGACGGCGAGAAGCTTCGATTCGAGATTCGGTTTCCAGCCGGGATACGGCTCGTTCTCCTCGACCGAGGCGCCGGCGAGCTCCGCCATGGAGCGGATCCTCTCGCGGAGCGCCCTGAGGGCGCTCGCGATGGAGCTCCGCGTGGAGAGACCGATCACGACCTCGCCGCCGCCGGCCGCGATCGTCGCGAGGTTGTTCGACGTCTCGACGAGCCCCGGGATATCGTAGCTCATCGCCTCGACGCCGTGCGGGAGCGCGATGAGAAGATCGAAGAGCGTCTTCTGCGATTTTCCGTCCATGACGCGCCCGAACGTCCGTTCGGACGGCTCGAGCTTGACGACGAGGTTGACCTCGCGCTCCCCAAGCTCGTCGGCGATCTTCGCCGCCTCGTCGCCGATGATCCCCGCGAGATCCTCGGCGGCCGTCTCGAGCACCATGAGCTCCGCCTCCGTCTCGCGCGGGATGGCGTTGCGCTTGTTGCCTCCCCTGAGGCTCGCGACATGAACCGGCTGCGTGCGCGAGACCTTCCAGAGGCAGCGCGAGAGAATCTTGATCGCGTTGCCGCGCTGCTCGTTGATGTCTATCCCGGAGTGGCCGCCGCGGAGCCCGGCGACCTTCAGTATGAATCCCTTCGTTCCCGCGGGAGCGTCGATGAAATCGACCGGGAGCTTGAGGGTCGTATCCCCGCCTCCCGAGCAGCCGATGTAGACGGCCCCGAGCTCTTCGCTGTCGAGGTTCATCATCATGCCGCCCTTCACGAAGCCCGGCTTCAGCTTGCCGGCGCCCGTGAGCCCGACCTCCTCATCCACCGTAAAGAGGAGCTCGAGCGGTCCGTGGGAGACATCCTTCGAATCGATGAGCGCGAGCGCCGCCGCGAGACCGATGCCGTTGTCGGAGCCGAGCGTCGTTCCCTTGGCCTTGAGCCAGTCCCCCTGGATATCGAGCTGGATCGGATCCTTCGAGAAATCGTGCGCGACATCCGAGTTCTTTTCGCCCACCATGTCCATGTGCCCCTGGAGCACGACGACCGGAGCGGTGTCAGCGCCGCTCGTGCCCGGAACGCGGATCACTACGTTGCCCGTGGCGTCCTTCTCGACTTCGAGGCCTTTCCCCTTCGCGTAGGCGATGAGGTGCTCCGCGAGAGCAGCCTCGTTTCCCGAGCAATGCGGTATGCTCCTGATCTTGTCGAAATGTTTCCAGAGATTTTTCGGTTCCAAGCCGCTCACAGACATGACGCTCAACCTCCTTGAAATTGAATCTCACGCGTGAATCGTCTATTATACGGACATCTCGAGAGTCGGTCAAGTGTTCACATTCGAAGGAGGCTTCCATGCTCCATGAGATCCCGGTCCGCACGCGCAGACGCACCGAGCTCGTCGATATCACGGACGGCGTCCGCACCATCGTGGGCCGGAGCGGCGTTTCGGAAGGCGTGTGTCATATATTCGTCCCCCACACCACGGCGGCGGTCACGATCAACGAGAAGGCCGATCCCGACGTCGCCCGCGACGTCGAGACGACGCTCTCGAGAATAGCCCCGGAAGGCGAAGGCTACCGCCACGTGGAGGGCAACTCCGACGCGCATGTCAAATCGACGCTCGTCGGTGTCTCCCTGCTCGTGCCGGTGAGCGGCGGGGACGTCGTCCTCGGCACGTGGCAGGCGGTTTTCTTCTGCGAGTTCGACGGGCCCCGGTCGAGGCGCTGCCTCGTGCACGTCATGGGCGCGGAACGATGAGCCTTACCACGGGTAGAGTCCGAAGGTAAACCCGATCGAAACCTTCTCCTCTTTCACGAAGAGCGGGAGACGCTTCCCCGTATCGTAGGCGAGCTCCAGGTCCGGGTGGTACGACTTGCCCGCCTGCGCGGGGAGCGCGTCCCTGAGGAGCAGTCTGAACCGCACGGACTGGAAATCCGTGGGACCCCTCGCGAGAACGCTCGGCCAGAACGTCTGAAGCGAATAGGAGAGCTGAAAACCGTAGAGAAACGTCCAGGTCGCGCGAAGATTCACGTAGGGCGCCGTTTTATCGCTCGCCGACGAGGACCAGTCGAATCTGCCCGTCTGATACCAGGCGCAGCCGGCACCGACATCGACCCCCTTGAAAACGCTCACGCAGTACAGGTTCGCGCGATCGAACAGATTGTCGAATCTCACGCGCCCCTCGATGGTAAGGGACCTCGTGGGAATGACGGAATCCCCCGCGGCGGTCCCGAGCACCGACCGGTCGTCCCGGTAGCTCATCGAGAGGCTCAGCCGCAGATCCTCGACCCACGCGGCCATCGAGGCACCCAGACCGAACGAGCGCTTGCTCGACTGCGTTTTGCCCGTCCGCTCGAGCTCGTAGACGACCATGCTCTGTTCGAAGAGCGGCTCGAGCTCGAGGCCGGAGATCTTGAAGCGCGGCTCCAGGACGATGCTCGTCGCGGATTTCTCGAGCGAGACATCATACTCGTACTTGAGTTGGTTCAGGTTGTAGGAGTCCCCCTCTT
>DATCCP010000218.1:0-5610 GCA_036511215.1 Candidatus Krumholzibacteriaceae bacterium | reverse complement strand
TGGCGTCGGGCCGACAGCCTTGTGTGCGCCGCGGGCGTCATTGTCTTTCTCGCGGGGGTATATGCGCAATTTTAAGGTGGTGCTCGAGTACGACGGCACGGACTTCCGCGGCTGGCAGATCCAGCCGGGCGAGCGGACCGTTCAGGGGGAGCTCTCCCGGGTCATCTCCGAGACAACGGGGGAGACGCGCAAGGTAACCGGGGCCGGCCGGACCGACGCCGGCGTGCACGCGGCCGCCCAGGTCGCGAGCTTCGCCTCCGAGACCCGCCTCAGCCCCGTCGTTCTCCGCCGCGCCTTCAACGCGCGGCTCCCCGTGGACATCCGCGTCCGGAGCGTCGAGGAGGTGCCGGGCGGCTTCAACGCCCGCTTCGATGCGAAGAGTCGCACGTACCACTATATTTTCATAACGCGAGCGACCGCGCTCTGGAGGAACTACTACCATCTCGTCACGGCCGCGCTCGATGTCCCCGCCATGCGGCGCGCCCTCGCCGAGCTCCGGGGCGAGCATGATTTCACGACCTTTGCCGCCTCCGGGGACGATTCGCGCACGAAACGATGCGTCGTCTCGAAGGCGGAGCTCCTCGAGACGCCGCCGCTCCTCGCGATCGAGATCACGGCGGATCATTTTCTCCGCCATATGGTGCGCTCGATTGCGGGCACGGCGCTCGAGATCGGGAGGGGGAAGCCCTGGAATATGACCGAGATAGTCGCTGCCCGGGATCCGGCAGCCGCCGGCCCGACGCTCCCGCCGCACGCCCTCTACCTCATGCACGTCCGCTATTGAACGCCGGCGGCGCAAACCTTTTCAAATTCAATACGTTGGCCGCTTGTGACCGCGCTCGCCCTCGGGCGAGGGAAAACGGTTGTCCGGGGGGGAATATCCATGTATAATTACTCTTTTCAACGGAGGCACTATGAAATTCTTTATCGATACGGCGAACATCGCCGAGATACGAGAGGCGGTATCTCTCGGGATCATCGACGGTTGTACGACCAATCCGACCCTTCTCTCGAAGGAAAAGGGCTCCTACAAGGAGATCCTCAAGGAGATCTGCGGGATCGTCGCCGGCCCCGTGAGCGCCGAGGTCGTCGCGATGGACGCCGAAGGGATGGTCAGGGAGGGTAAGGATCTGTGCAAGGTCGCCGATAACATCATCATCAAGGTCCCGTGCATCCGCGAGGGGATCAAGGCGCTCGTCATGTTCAAGAAGGAAGGGATTCAGACGAACGCGACCCTCTGCTTCTCGGCGAACCAGGGTCTCGTCGTCGCGAAGGCCGGCGCCACGTACGTGAGCCCCTTCGTCGGCCGCGTCGACGACGTCGGCAATCCCGGGATGGATCTCATCCGCGAGCTCGTGCAGGTCTACAACAATTATTCGTTCGCGACCCAGGTGATCGTCGCGAGCATTCGCCATCCGCAGCACGTGTACGAAGCGGCGCTCATCGGCGCGGACGTCGCGACGATACCGTTGAAGGTGCTCGAGCAGCTCATCAAGCACCCGCTCACGGACACGGGGGTCAAGAGCTTCCTCGCGGATTGGGAGAAGGTCACGAAAAAGTAGCCGGCGCTGCGAATCAGCCATGAAACCATTCGAAAACAAATGGGAACGGTCCATCCCCATTATCCTCGGGGTGTTCTTCGGGATATGTGCGGCGCTCCTCGTCGTCTCGATCATCATGTTCCACCGGGCCGAGCAGCGCGGGATCGCGTGGTCGCTCACGGGGGGGCGGACGCCCTCGCAGCTCGCGGGCTCCGAACGCTCGAGCGCCATCGTCGAGGCGACGCGCCGGGTGAGTCCCACGGTGGTCTCCGTGACCGCCATCAGAACCCGCGACATCAGATCGAACCCCGTGCTCTACTACCGGTGGCTCCAGCAGTTCTATTTCAATCCGTCGCTCCTCGACCGGCTCGGCGGCAGGCCCGTCTTCGAATACACGAGTTTCGGCTCCGGTCTCATCGTGTCCCCCGACGGATACGTCCTGACGAATGAGCACGTCGTGCGCGAGGCCGAACGCATCGTCGTCACGATGAGCGAGGGGACGAGGGCGGAGGCCAAGGTCATCGGGTCCGACGCCGCGTACGACGTCGCGCTCCTCAAGATCGAGGCCAGGAACCTGCCGTACGCGATCCTCGGCGATTCGGATCGCCTCGCGATCGGAGAATGGGTGATCGCCATCGGGAGCCCCTTCGGCTACCTTCTCGGCGACGCGCAGCCGAGCGTGACCGTGGGGGTCGTGAGCGCGCTCCACCGCGACGTGAAATCGGGCTCCGACACGCCCGTCTTTCAGAACATGATCCAGACGGACGCCGCGATCAATCCGGGCAACAGCGGGGGGCCCCTGGTCTCGAGCGCGGGGGAAGTCATCGGCATCAACACATTCATTTTCACGACCTCCGAGGGGAACGTCCCCGGGATGAGCTTCGCGATCCCGGTCAACACATCGAAAATGGTCACCGACGAGCTCCTCCACTACGGCCGCGTGCGCGTCGCGTGGACGGGTATCAAGGTGAGCGCGGTGACGAGTGACGCCGCGCGGAAGCTCTCCCTGGTCACGGGAGGCGGGCTCCTCGTGGAGAAGGTCGAGGCGTCGAGCCCGGGCGCCCAGGCCGGCGTTCAGCGCGGGGACGTCATCCTCGAAGTGAACGGCTCGAAGGTGAGCACCCCCGAGCAGGCGGCACGGGCCGTCTTCGGGTTCCGCGTCGGAGATACGATCGATATGGTCTTGAATCGCGGCGGCAAAACGCAGGCAATGAAGCTGAGACTCGCCGAGCTTCCGAAGGGCACCTGAGGCCGGCGCCGCGCGGCCCGTCCGAGGCGCCTCGCGGGAAGCGCCCCGTCCATTCGAGGAGGTTTCGATTGATTCCAAGGTACTCCGTTCCCGAGCTAACGAAGATCTGGTCCGAAGAATACAAGTTCGACCTCTGGCGTGAGATCGAGGTGCTCTACTGCGAGGGGATGGCGGCGTACGGCCTCATTCCCAAGCGGGCGGCGCGCGAGATACGCGCACGGGCGGGCTTCAGCGTCAAACGGATCGAGAAGATCGAGGACAAGGTCCACCACGACGTGATCGCGTTTCTCACCGACATGTCGAGCCGGATCGGACCTTCGGGGCGCTACCTCCACCTCGGCATGACGAGCAGCGATCTCCTCGACACCGCGCTCGCGTGCCAGATGACGGCGGCCGGCGGGGAGATCCTCGTGCGCCTCAAGAGGCTCCGCGCGGTGCTGCGGAGGCAGGCGGTCCGCTACCGCCGCACGCCGATGGTCGGGCGAACGCACGGCATGCACGCCGAGCCGATCACCTTCGGGCTCAAGCTCCTCGTCTGGTACGAGGAAACGGGGCGGAACATCGAGCGGCTCGAGCGCGCGATCGAGGAGATCCGCGTCGGCAAGATGACGGGCGCCGTCGGGACGCAGACGCACATCGACCACCGGGTCGAGCGCTTCGTGATGCGGAAGCTCGGCCTCGAGACCGCCAACGTGACGACGCAGATCATCCAGCGCGACCGCCACGCGGCGTACATGGCGACGCTCGCGGTGATCGGCGCCTCGCTCGAGAAGATGGCCACCGAGATCCGCTCCCTCCAGCGCACCGACATCGCCGAGGCGGAGGAGCCGTTCACGCGCGGGCAAAAGGGGTCGAGCGCGATGCCGCACAAGCGCAATCCGATCCTCTGCGAGCGCATCTGCGGCATGGCGCGCCTCCTGCGCGCGAACGCGCACGCCGCTCTCGAGGACGTCGCGCTCTGGCACGAGCGGGACATCAGCCACTCCTCCGTCGAGCGGGTCATCATCCCGGACTCGACGATGCTCACGGCGTACATGCTCGAGAAGTTCACATGGATCATGGAGAACGTCCGCGTCAACAAGCGCGCGATGCGGGATAATCTGAACAGCACCGGGGGGCTCGTCTTTTCGGAGCACGTGCTCCTCTTTCTCATCGACCACGGATTCTCGCGGGAAGACGCGTATGCGATCGTGCAGGGAGCCGCGATGGAGAGCATGCGGACGGGCACGAGCTTCCGTGCGCTGCTGGCCGGGGACAAGCGCCTCAGGAGCCGTTTCACGAAGGGGGAGATAGACGCCCTCTTCGATCTCGCGGCGCATTTCAGAAAAATTGATTTTATCTTCAAACGCACGCTCGGGAAAAGGAACTGATAGCGATGGGTCAAGAGCTTCAGGGGATCATTCAGGTGCGGGGGAAATCGGACTCCGAGATCGCGACTCTTCTCAAGAAGCACGGGTTCAATATCACGCCGAGCGAGGCGCGCCGCGTCGTCGAGCTCCTCGGCCGCGATCCGACCGTAGTGGAGCTCACGATCTTCAACACGATGTGGAGCGAGCACTGCAGCTACAAGAGCAGCCGCGGCGTTCTCAAGGAATTTCTTCCGACCGAGGCGCCGAACGTCGTCCTCGGACCGGGGGAGGACTCAGGGATCATCCGCTTCGCGCCCGCGGAGAACGGCGACTTCTGGTGCCTCGTCATCAGCCACGAGAGCCACAATCATCCCTCGCAGGTGCTTCCCGTGGAGGGCGCCGCGACCGGCATCGGCGGGATCGTGCGCGACGTCTACTGCATGGGCGCCGACGTGGTCGGGAGCCTCGATCCGCTCCGCTTCGGCGATCCCGCGGGGCCGAAGGGGCAGCAGGTGATCTCGATCGCGCGCGGCGTCATCGAGGGAATCGCGCAGTACGGAAACGCCCTCGGCGTTCCGAACCTCGGCGGCGACGTGGTCTTCGACAGGGGCTACGACGAGAACTGCCTCGTGAACGTCGTCGCGGTGGGGCTCGTGAAGGAGTCGCGCGTGATCCGGAGCCGCGTGCCGGCCGAGGCGCGGAAGACGCCGTACAAAATGATACTCATCGGGAAGCCGACGGACGACTCGGGCTTCGGCGGAGCCGCGTTCGCCTCAGAGGATCTCGCGGCCGAGGAAAAGGCGAACCGCGGCGCCGTGCAGGTGCCCGACCCCTTCCTCAAACGCGTTCTCAGCGAGGCGATGAAGAAGGTGTTCGAGGCGGCCGAGAGGCGCCACGTAACGATCGGCTTCAAGGACCTCGGCGCGGGCGGGATCGCCTGCGCGACGAGCGAGCTCGCGCACGCGGGAGGCTTCGGCGTGAAGCTCGACCTCGACAAGGTGAACCTCGCGCTCGGCCACTACCCGCCGGCTGTCGTTTCGTGCTCCGAGACGCAGGAGCGCTACGCGATGGCCGTGCCCGCCGACTTCGTGGACGACGTTTTGAAAATCTGCAACGAGGATTTCGAGCTCCCGCACATCTACCAGGGCGCGGGGGCCGTCGTCATCGGCGACATCACGAACGAACCGAACTACACGATCGAGACGGGGGGAAGCGTCGTCTGCAGCGCGCCCGTCGAGGTCATCACGACCGGCATCTCGTACAATCGAAAAGGCACACCGCGCCGGCGCCATTTCGAAGAGCCGAAGCTCGATCCCCGGCGGCCTCTCCGCGACGATTTTCTCGCGATGATCTCGTCCCCGAACGGCGCGTCGAAAAACTACGTCTTTCGCCGCTACGACAGCGAGGTGCAGGGCCGCGCGGTGCTCCGCCCCGGCGAGGCGGACGCATCCGTCATCGCGCCGCTCCCGGG